>NZ_CADAJR010000005.1 GCF_902788255.1 uncultured Methanobrevibacter sp. | reverse complement strand
ATCTCAAACATACACAAATTAAAGACTCACTAATATTAAATTAACAACATCATACATATATAAAGAAACAGTAAGAGAGCAAATGATAATCAAAAAAAAATTCCATATAAAAAAAATAATTATACTAATAAAAACAATCACAAAAGTTTATACTGAAAATTAATACACATCAGTTATTATAAAATAAGATTATTTAAAAAAAATAACTATTTAAATCAGATAGTTAACAAAAGTACACCCAATTTGCGATTCATCCTCGACTTACAGAAGTCGAGGTATTCTCGCATTTTTAAGATAAAAGCAATGAAAAAATTTGATTTCATAATAATTCCCCTTATTATAGTTATATATTTAGATTTTTCAAGAATAAATATTATTATATTGAAAATTTCTATGAAAACCTGAAACAAATCTGAATTAGTGAGTTGGTAAGAATTGGGATACTATCCTTCATTATCATATCTTAATCTATATTTTAAGATTCATCTTGAATGGCTACGAGATTAGTCATGAGAAAACATAAAATTTGTAAAACCCAATCAATTTAATGAAAAATACGAGTATTTTTATGTTGGCATTAATGAAAAACTTTTGATTTAATCAATTAAAATATTGATTAAAATGAAGTGAAAATTTACACTTCAGTTTTCTTTCAACAGTTTTCGGGTTTGCTCATCAAACAAATTATAATCAGATTTGTATGCCCTATCCTGAACAGGTTTGAATTTTGCAAATTCCTCCTTAACAAATTCATCAACGGCCTTTCTGGAAATACTTCCCTTATGATCCAGGACCTGATACTCATTGAATTCAAGGAATTTATCCAGACGAGTGGCCCAATCTTTCATGGACATTGGCTTATGTCTATATGCCTGATTTTCAGCATAATCCAAATACATATTTACAATTCGGTTTAGTTCAGAAATTTCTTCTTCAGACAAGTAATTTTTAGCAACCTTTGTATCACTAAACATAATCTTACCATCTGGAGCATCCTTCCATGTAGTCAAACCCATATTTTCCTTACCACTGTCTGCACGTTGCTTAATTAATTCAGGTGGAGTCAAACCTGAAACTGCATAATGTAGCTTTGATTGTACACATTTAAAGAATTTGATTGTTATTTCCGCTTGAGGATTATAATCATAGGAGGTTGCAAACAAATCTGTAATCTTTTCATACACTCTCCTCTCTGATGATCTTATTTCCCGAATTCTTTCAATAAGCTCATCAAAGTAATCCTTACCAAAACGAGAGCCATTTTTTAGAAGTTCATCATCTAAAACAAATCCTTTAATCATGAATTCCTTTAAAACATGAGTTGCCCATATTCTGAAGTGTGTAGCTTCTTTAGAGTTAACTCTATAACCTACAGAGATTATTGCATCAAGATTATAGAAAGATTGATTACGTTTGACCTGACGATTGCCTTCATTTTGAACATGTGCAATTTTTGCACAAGTTGAATTTTTGTCCAATTCTCCAACATCAAAAATATTCCTCAAATGTTTTGTAATAACACTTCTATCAACATTAAACAATTCAGCCATTGTCTTTTGAGTTGCCCAAAATGTCTCTCTTTCATGGTCAATAATCACATTAATTGAAACCTCACCCTGCTCGCCAATATACAATAATGTATTTTGAATTTGATATTCGTTATCCATAATATGCCTCTTTTTATTAATTAAAAAATTTTAATTAATAATTTGTATAAAATACATTATTAATAAGGTTTTTCTTATAAATAAAAGCAATTTAACAAAATAAAAGCAATATTACAAACTCACAACAATTTTTCAAACTCAAAGCAATATTATAGAGTGAAATCAATATTGCAAAAGAAAATTAAAAAAAATGGGAAAATTCCCAACTACAAAAAATAGAATTAAATGTTTTTGGCTAACCTGCTGATGTTTTCCAGTGCAGTTACACCTGCTTTCAGTTTGGCCAAACCTTGAAGCAACAGTTCGGGAGGACATGCAATGTTCATTCTCAAGAAATTGTCTCCACATTCACCAAAATCGCTGCCTGCTGAGAGGAACAAACCCTGATTTTCACGTAAAAACTCACTTAAAACATTTGACTGAGTGTTTAATGCTGAGCAGTCAAGCCATAAAAGGTAAGTCGCATCACATTCTACCAGTTTTATGATTGGAAGCTCATTTTCGAGATATTCCTTTACGGTTTGCTTGTTTTCATACAATACTTCCCTAAGCTCATCAAGCCAGTCCTCAGATTCATTATAAGCTGCAATCACTGCGGTTGTTGCAAATACGTTGCATTCACCGGAGTTATCGATATTCATCTGTGTTTTGATTTTATCCAACAATTCACTGTTGACGGTTTCGATTACTGAACTTTGAAAACCCGCAATGTTGAATGACTTTGAAGGTGACAGGCATCTGATTACATTGTCTGCTGATTTAAATGGATTGTACATAACGCCAGGATCTGTCAGGTCACAGTGAATCTCATCGGAAATTACAATGACATCATGCTTTTTGCATAGCTCCAATATCCTATCCAAATCCTCACGGGACCATATTTTACCAACCGGATTTTGAGGATTGCACAGCATCATAAGCTTGACTTTTGATAGCTTTTCATCCAAATCTTCAAAGTCTATCCAGTATTGGCCGTCCTCATAGACTAGCTCGTTTTCGAGAACCTTTCTGTTGTTGTCCTCAATGAAATAGTAAAAGACATGATACACCGGGGATTGAATCAGTATCTCATCACCAACATCGGTGAGGCACCTTATCATCGATGCTATTGACGGCATTACCCCTATTGCATATGCTATATCATCACTTGACATCTTCAAGCCATAACGTCTGTCCCACCAGCTGATATAAGCCTCAAAAAGCTCATCCGGAACAATTGTGTAACCGTAAACCGGATGCTTTGCCCTGTTTAATATGGCCTTTTGAATATTAGGAGCCACACTAAAGTCCATGTCGGCTACCCACATAGGCAAATCGTCATCAAATAAATCCCATTTGACGGAATTGGTATTGTGCCTGTCTATGACACTTTCAAAATCATATCTAGTATTTTTCATAGTGAATCCTTGTCTCGTCAAACTTGTCCATAAACTTGTTTTCCCATCCTTCGGCAGGATAACCTATGGTTATTATACAGTACGGTTTGGTATCAGTTATATCATCGATTCCAATGATTTTACCGATTGCAGCCATCCTTTCCTCTTCAGGAGCCACACCATTCCAGAGACCGCCCAGTCCAAGGTTGACCGCTTCAAGCAGCATGTTTTCTGCAGCGGCTCCCATATCCTGCTGCCATACTGTTTTGTAAAATGCCCTTTCAATGTTTGCAACCAAAACGATTGCAACAGGCGCATTGGTGACACGTGGCTTGATTTCACCAAGCTTTGCAAGGGTTTCCTTGTCCTTGACAATTACAAACTCCCATGGTTCGGCCTTAAGCCTTGATCCTGGAGCCTGCATTCCTGCCCTGATAATTTTTATGATATCCTCATCGCTGACATCCCTGTCAGCATATTCGCGAATGCTTCTTCTTGTGTTTATAATTTCTTCAAAATCAGACATGATTATAATTAATTCTTTATTATATTTAAAAATAATTAGTATAAAAAAATAGGAGTGTGAGAAATCACACTTAATAATAATTATTCATCAAAGATTGAATCTTCACTCAGGGAATATTCAATATCGTTTTCCCCACAGTATTCTTCAACCTTACTTAAAATCTCTGAGATATCATCTTTTGAGTATTCATTTTTAAAGTAGTATACGACCGGCTGGGCGTTTGTAAGCACTTCAATAACCAGTACCTGACTGTCATATACACTAATGACTGTTGTGTTGTATGTTTGAATATCCTCAATGATATCGTTTTGAGCCTTTCCGAGCGGAGTTTCATTACCGATTTTCTTTACTTCTGATCTTTCGTACTTCTGTTTTAAATTTAAGAGGTTATCCTGGTCGGTCAGTATGTCACTTTCAGGTTTTAGGTCAACCAACTTTTCCTTGAATAGTTTCGCATTGTGTAGTTTTTCCTGAAGTTCTGCAAGTTCGTTTTCAAGTTCCTTTTCTTCTTCGAGTAATGAATTTATGAATGCTTCACTTCCGCTGTTGAACTCCTCATACATTTCAAGCACGTCTCTTGGAGAGAGTATTGAATTGTTCTTGAAGAATTCCTTCGTATGAGATTTCACACGTATGCTCAAAGGTTTTAGGTTTTCCTTTCTTTTTGTTGTATTGTCAAAGAATTCCTCTTTCAGGTCATTTCCCCTTTTGTGGAGGGATTCCAATTTTTTGGAGAAAATCTCTTCAAAGTCTTCCCTTGACATGTCCTCAGGGAAATTTAACTGGAATTCCCCTGGAGCGTAGGATCCTCCGAACCTTTCATTTCCAAATACAAATTTTTTAGTTCTTTTTTGGTCTGTCATTAGTATCATCTACAAATTTGTATTACAAATTGTATTTTTGTATACAATTAATTATTTTGATGACCTAGTATATAAATGTATTCATTTTTAAAATTTGTATACGCAACTTTTTGAAAAAAAATTAACCGCACAGATTGGCAACAATTTCAAAAACATTATCAGAATCTCTTTCAAATTCCTTTTTTCTGTTTTCTAAATCATCATTTCCCGTGAAATTTCCCTTTTAGTGATAGTTCTGAAAGAACGGATTTCAACATCACCATTAAACATCCAAAAGAGAGATTCCTCACCGCTTAATGTGGATTTAGCAATATTTACATTGTAGTCCATTCTTTTGGGACCGGCATTAATTACAATCGCCTTTATTTGGATAGCTCCGCACCAATCTCAAATGCCTTTTCCAGGTCATTCGGAAACTGCAGAATCCATTGCTTTTCCTTGGCTTCCTGGGAAAAGCCTGCCATGTTGAACTTTGAATAATCGCTGACCTGAATGGTGTCACATACAGGATAAGTCACGATTTCACCGTTTAAAAATGAGAACAGATACTCGGTGGTTGCAAGACTATCCTTCATTGATTGCTCATAAAACTCCTTCGGAGCGTTCATGGTATAAAAAATGCCTACATTGACCTTTCCGGTGAAATAGCTGGACCCGTCATCATATGACATTATGCAGAATATCAGCCTTTCAATTAAAGCTCGAAACTCACTTGTAGGCTGGCCGAAGTAAATCGGTGAGCCAATCAAAAGGCAATCGGCATCAAGAATCTTGTCAATTACAGGTGTGAGGTCATCTCTCCAGTAGCATTTTCCCTTTGTCTTTTCCTTGAGCTTACATGCAAGACAGCTTCTGCATCCCTTAAACACCAAATCATATAAGTTGAAGTATTCAGTTTCAGCGCCGACAGATTCAGCCCCCTTTTGGGCGGACTGCATGATTTCGGCTGTGTTCCATTTCTTTCTTGGACTTGCATTAATAACAATAGTTTTCATTTAAATCCCCAAATAATTACTAGTAATATATTGGATTTATGAATATATAATATAGATTGCCTCCTCCTAGTACCACCGTTAAAAATATTATATATCATGAAAAATTAATACAATATAAGGTGATAAAATGGAATATGAAATTACAGGCGGAGCATTTCCAATGGTGATATGCAAGCTAAAAAAAGGCGAATCCATGCAGGATGAAACAGGTGCAATGACATACATGACCCCAGGTATAAAAATGGAAACAAACACAGGAGGAGGTCTTCTAAAAGGTCTTGGAAGGGCACTCTCCGGAGATACATTCTTTTTAAACTTCTTCACAGCAGAACGTGACGATGAAGAGGTTGCATTTGCATCATGTTATCCTGGAAAGATCCTACCGATAAGATTGGAATCAGGCAAATCAATTATCGGACAAAAGAATGCATTTCTTACAGCCGAAAGAGGCATAAACCTTGAAATGCACTTCAGAAAAAAACTTGGCGCAGGACTCTTTGGTGGAGAAGGTTTCATTCTTCAGAAATTCACAGGAAATGGAATGCTGTTTTTGGAAATAGACGGTGAAGTCATAGAAAAGAATCTGGCACCTGGTGAAAGGTTGCTGGTCGATCAGGGACATGTAGCCGCAATGGATGAAACAGTTGACTTTGATATCCAAAGGGTAAAAGGTGTGAAAAACATGCTCTTCGGTGGTGAAGGACTGTTTTTCGCTACATTGACCGGTCCTGGAAGAGTATGGCTGCAGACCATGCCACTCAGCAAATTGGTTGATGCAATTATACCATACATTCCAACAAACAATAATGAATGATTAAAAGTTTATTAAACTATAAACTTTTTTATTTTTTAATTAAATTACTATTTTTTAGCTTCAATGACTGTTTTTCCGTTCATGTAAGGGACCAACACTTCAGGAACTTTAACACTGCCGTCAGCCTGCTGATAGTTTTCCATAATACAGCACATTGTCCTTTCTGTTGCAATTGCAGTACTGTTTAATGTGTGCAGTGTCTGTGCATCTCCGGAACCTGCCCTTCCAACACGGGTTTTGGTTTTACGTGCCTGATAATCCTTACAGTTGGTACATGATACAAGTTCACGATAGGTTTCAGAACCTGGGAACCATGCCTCCAAATCGTACTTGATTGCGGCATTGTCATTCAATGCGGATGATACAATTGCAATGACCTGATAAGGAAGACCTAATTTCTGATAGATTCTCTCGGTGACTTCCATCAGATGATCATGCTGGTTTCTGGAGTCTTCAGGTGTTGAGTAGATGAACTGTTCGATTTTTTCGAACTGATGAACCCTGAATATTCCAAGTGTGTCCTTTCCGTGGGATCCTGCCTCTTTTCTAAAGCAGGTTGAAAGTGCACAGTATCTAAGTGGCAAGTCTTCAGGTGAGATGATTTCATCCCTGTGAAGTGCCGCAAGGGTCTGTTCTGCTGTGGCAATAAGGTACATGTCCTCATTTTCCACCTTGTATAGTGTCTCTTCAAACTCACCGAGCTCTGAGGTTTCAGCTGCAACTTCCCCTTTAACAAAGAAAGGGGTCTGCATTGGAATGTATCCTTCCTGTTCCAACTCGGAAAGTGCAAACTGAATCAGTGCAAGGTTCAAATGAAGAATGTCACGTTTTAAATAGTAGAATCTCGCTCCAGCAATGCTTGCTGCAGTCTCCAAATCGGCACCGTCAATTTTATTGATCAAATCAACATGGTTTAATGGCTCAAAGTCAAATTCAGGTTTATCACCGTAGGTTCTCACTACCACATTGTCATCTTCAGTGTCGGATATTGGAACATCCTCATCAATGATGTTTCCAACCTTGTATCGGTAATCGTCACGTAATTTAAGATATTCGGCACTTTTTGAGGTCAAATCCTTAATTTCTGCTGCAACTTCCTTTGACCTTGCAACAACTTCCTCAAAGTTGCCTTCCTCTTTTGCCTTTTTAAATGATTTTGATAATTTATTTTTCTCGGATCTTAATGAATTGAGTTTTCTTTCACTTTCTCTCCATAAAGTGTCGTATTCAATTACCTTTTCCACATTTTCAGTATTCCTGAATCTCTTCTTTTCAGAGTCTATAACTAATTCCGGATTTTCTCTGAACAATTTTATATCTAACAATATTTTGTCCCCTAAAACATTTTATTCACTAATAAATATGATTGTTTTGTATTTTAAACTTATCCTTAATTATGAAAGATAACTTAACAAAATAAAAATTTTAAAAAAAAGAGCAGTCAATTAATCAATTAACTGCAAAACTAATCCCGGTTGACAAGTTCTTTTCCCTTGTTGAATACAGCCTCTTTTTCCTTTGGAAAGACCTTTTCATGGCGTTCATATCTCTCTTCTGGATTGAAAAACCATGGCCAGTCGGTCTTGCTGTAATCCTTAAGCTGAAGGGTTTCACCACTTACAAATACTTCACATGGTCCAACAAAATCGGTTAAAACATTCTGATAGTTTTCAATCAATGGCAAATAGGAAGTATCCGGTGCATTGCTTGTCATTATAAGTAAAACAGGTATCGGATGTTCATTGCAGCACGGAACATCAGCATTGTATGTAATGTACTGGAAAACCAAACGTTCATAGATTGCCCTGAAAGATGCGGTCATCTCCCCAAGATAATTCGGTGAGCCAATGATTAGACCATCTGCCTCACGGATCTTATCCAATACTTCTGTTAAACCGTCACGGCGAATGCAATGTCCTTTGTGCTTTTCCTTTTTGCATGCAAAGCATGAAACGCAGCCTGTGTATTTATCTAGTCTGAACAGATTGAACTTCTCGACCTCAGCTCCTTCCGCTTCAGCCCCTTTAATAGCTTCATTGATTAGTGTGTCTGTATTCCAGCCTATTCTAGGCCCCGCATTTACTGCAATTATTTTTTTAGTCATATTAAATCTCCCTTACTGTTGCAATGTATTCTGTATGATTGTCTGTTTCTATTTCTGGTTCATCTATGAGGAACTGACCTCCATTGGCACATATAAAGTGACAGATTGCAATTCCCAAATCGATTTTTTGAACCTGCCAGTCCACACCTGAGGAATAGACAATTGTGTGAGAGAGATAGAAATGATAATCCCCACCCTACCTAACTATTCTCCACGGCTGTCTGTTGGCAGCTGACGGCGCCCATCGTACAGCCTCAAGACAGTCTGATTCAACATCAATAGGTGTTTTGAAGTCATTTTCAAAAAACAGTTCACTGAACGACAGTCTTTCATCACCTTTCACCATATTTCTCAAGTTAGCATCAACCTTTGACTGTGTATTTGAAGGATATCCCACCGGAGTCACAATCATCATGAACTCATCGTCCCTTGTATCGGCGGCCATTTCAAAGAGTTCACGATTGAGGGTTCCTCCAATCCATGTAGTACCGATTCCAATGCTCCATGCATACAGGACCAGCTTTTCAAAGGAATATCCGAATGCCTCCTCACAGTGCTCCACACGTGGCACCTTGGCTGCAATGTAGAAGTCTTCACCTTCAATAACCGGACTTGAAAGGTCATACGGATGAATCAATAAATACGAACTCAACAGGAATTCCATATGGATTTTCAATCGTTTTGGCGTAGTTTATTAGTTTTTCCTTATCCTCATCGGTGATTTTCTCACCGTCGAATGTCCTGACGCTCTTTCTGCTTTTGATGATTTCCATAACATCCATGCGAACACCAAACAGAACTATAATATTGTCTCTTCCCATTCCTTGACCTTGAAACCTACCAGAACAAAGTCATCGCCAACTACAATCGGTCTTTTGACAAGCATTCCGTCAGTTGCAAGCAAATCAAACTGTTCGTCCTCATTCATATCAGGAAGTTTGTCCTTAAGTTTCAATTCACGGTATTTCATTCCACTGGTGTTGAAAAACCTTTTAAGTGGCAAATCAGATTTTTCCCACCATTCTTTTAGTTCATCGGCCTGCGGATTATCTTCCACAATATGCCTTTCATCATATTCGATATTGTGTTCGTCCAACCATTTTTTGGCCTTGCGGCAGGTTGAACATTTAGGGTATTGTACGAATAACATAATCAATTGTATATTATTAAAAATATATAACAATTTAGATTTAAACCAAAATGTGAAGAAAAGTTTACAGAGTTCAGATTTTTGTCAAATGAATGAGAAATTTTTAATATTATAATTTGACAAATAATTAAATAATAAAAAGATACTACTGATTTTAACATTGATGTTGTTTTTAATAATGAACACATCAACTGCGGGATTTCTAGACTTTTTAGATGATTCAAATTCCTCCGGAGAAAATAACGATACCACATTGGTGGTCTGATTTAATCCAGTGTGTCCACCATTCGTCTATAAGGACAATTCAGGAAACAATGCAGGATTTGATATTGAAATTGCAAAAGAGATATGTGCTAGAAACAATTGGACACTGAAAGAAGCTGAACTAATTTACTGGAACAGTAAAGAGTTTGAAGTAAATTCCGGTGAAATCGACTGTATATGGGGAGCGTTTACAATTGACGGGCGTGAAGACAGATACCTATTCACAGAGCCATATTTCAACAATGTCCAGGTAGTAATGGTAAACTCAGACTCAAACATCACCACATTAAGTGACCTGAAAGGCAAAAATGTGGAAATTCAAACCGGAAGTTCAGGAATTAGTGCAATAAACAACAACACAACACTGAAAAATTCCCTGAATAGTCTGTTGGAAGTTGAAAACAACAATGTGGCAATGATGGATCTCGAATCCGGAATATGCGATGCAGTGGTTATAGACCACGCATTAGCAAATTATTACATTGCCACCAAATATCACAACTTTAACATATTATCCGAAAACGTATCCTCTGAAAAATACGGAATCGGATTCAAGAACGGCAATACCGAATTGAGGGACGCAGTCCAAAAGACCTTAGATGAAATGTTTAAGGATGGAACCGTTGAAAAGATAGCCCAAAACTATTCCGACTACAAGATAGAACAAGGATTAATAGGGTTATAATTATAACCCTTAACTATTTTTTAAAAATATTTCACCAAATCATCAAAATCATCAATGCATTCAAGGACATAGTCATCTTCCAGGTCCTTTTCATCACCATATCCCCATCTGACGACCACAATATCAATACCGGCATTCTTTGCAGTTTGAATATCAGTTCCGGAATCTCCAATATAGAGTGTTTCATCCAATTCGACACCGGCCTTTTTAACTATCTCACAGACACCAGATGGGTCGGGTTTTGAAGGATATGCAAAGTCATGGCCCATAATTGATGAAAAGTCAATGTCATCAAAGAACCTGTCGACAAAAGTCTGTATAGAATCAGTGAATCTGTTTGAATTGATTGCAAGAACAACACCCTTTTCCTGCAGTTTCTCCAAAATCTCATGACTTTTTGGAAATGGAACTGTGTTTTTCTTTTCTGATGAATAGTAAATCTTTAAATAGGTATCCTTTACCAGCTTTATGTTTTCGGGACTGCTTTGATCTTTTAAAACAAGTGAAACAATCTCATCAATGTTTCCACCAAGATACTTTACAAGCTGGTCATTTCCAAGGATTGGAAAATCATGCATCGATAAAGCTTCATTCAGGTGTATGAACACGTCCTGAACGGAATCCATTACTGTTCCGTCAAAGTCAAAGATTGCCAGTTTCTTCATTTGAATACCTCATATTTAAATATGTCACTCGAATATTATTAATTTTTTGAATTAATATAACAAATGAGCTAATTTTTGTTAAAAATCAATTTAATCAACGCAACCACACCAACCAATGCGGTGATGCTTTCTATGACCGCTGATGAGAAATCAAGTATCGCCAAAAAGTACACTATATAAATCGCACTGTTTACAATAAATCCTATCTTGATTGTTTTGATTGATTTTAGATAATAGTTGCACAATGTAATCTGAACGATTGCTATAATCGGCAAAAGTCCAACAAATCCCATGGTATTTACCGCCAAACCCAACACCACGGAAATTACTATAAAAAATATGGTCCATCTGAAGGTCAATCTGTCCTTATAAACCATCAGATTACGTGATGCCGCAATGGCCATTGTTGTAACACCTGTCCATGATAAGAAAAACACTGATGAAATCATCAGGATAAATGCATTCAGGAATTGGTGCTTATATGCCTGCTTTTCATCATTAACCCACATGCTTAAAATGATAAAGATACCTGCGATTAATGAAATTATATTTCCAACAATTATATTCAACGGCAAATCCATATTATCAAGTTTGTACGATTAATTTGATATTATTTTCTAAGGGAATATACACAAATCGGCAAAGCCAATAATGTTATCAGAGATGCGATGTAGTATATCGGTGCATAGCCATTAACAGCAAAGCTTCCAAGCAGTGCCGGACCGAAACCCATTGTCGCATCACAGAAGATGAAAAATGTTGAGACCGCATAGGAACGTCTGTTTTCTGGAGTGTTTCTTGTAACGATTGTTGTGCATGCTGAGTTAAGGGTTCCGAATCCCAGTGCTGCACATACCGCACAGACAACAACAGTCACAGCGGATGGTGCAAACGCTATCAGGAAAAGCCCCATTGACTGGGCAACGATTCCGACCACACAGATTATCATGTCCCCATGTGTGTCCTGAATTCTGCCGGCAATCGGCCTTGAGGCAACAAGAACGATTGAATATATTATGAAAAACCATGAAAAAATGCCGGACATATTTACTTCAGCTGCATATAGCCTGTAAAAAGACAGTATGGAAACGTAACCCAGACTTGTCAAGGCGGTGAAAAGGGAAACTGGAATTGCACCCCTTTCAAAGACCTTTTCAATTCCTGTGGATGTGTCCTCGATGATTTCACCTTTACGATTTACTCCAGGATCATGAGCACTGACATCCACAAAATATATGAAAACCAACGCAAGGGCTGAAAAGATGCCTGCAGCCAAAAAGCAACCTTGAGAACCGACACTGTCATATAATATGCCGCTCAGATAGGGTCCCAGTCCAACGGCAATTGTAGTGCCGAGCATAAAGTAGCCGAATGCCTCACCAAAACGACTTTTAGGAAGAACATCGGAAGCTATAGTTACAATCGCATTGGCTGAAGCACCAAAACCTATACCATGAATGAATCGAACGACTAAAAGTAGTGTAACATCGTTTACTATGAAATACAAAAGACATGAGAGAAAATGAATGCTCATGAATATCATTGCGGTCCTTTTCCACCCTATTCGCTCCAGCGCATTTCCGGAATATATCCTTGAGCACAGTCCTCCGAATATATAGATTCCAGAAACAAGTCCTGCAACTGTGGCGGTTGAACCCATTGATGTGGCGTACTCCGTAACAGTACTCATCAGGGCATACATTACAAGTGCGGTAAAAAGCAATGCTCCAAATACCAGGAAAAATGATTTCGTAAAAATTTTTTCATCAGAAACGTTCATTGATTTAACTATGTATTTAAAAAATTTAAAACTTTACCAAAATCAGTCATCATCCCATTTCAGTTCAACATAATCCAGCCTGACAATGGTAACTATTGAATAAAGTCCAACAAGGGCCACAATAATCAATGCCAGAAATCCGAAAAGACCCGGAAAAACATCAAATATTCCCAGATAAACCAAAATGAACAATGGAAGGAATATGAAAACCGAAAGAATGACCGCAACTTTCAGGGAACTTGAACCCTCGATTTTGAAGATATATGTAAATATCATCAAGAAAAGCATTATCACTGCAGCAGAGATTATGACATGGGAATTCAGGTTAGAAAAAAAAGTCAAAAGCAACACCAATGCTAAAAGCGATGCAAAAGAAATTAAACGCAGAAAATTAAATCTCATCAAATCACCTGTATTCTATATTCTCCAATTCCAAAAGTTTGATTTTACGGTCAATGCCCCCGGCATATCCTGTCAATTTTCCTTTAGAGCCCAATACACGGTGACATGGAATTATGATTGCTATGGGGTTGTGTCCGACGGCACCTCCGACAGCCTGGGCAGACATCATTGGTGAAATTCTTGATGCAATCTCACCGTAGGTCATTGACTCGCCGTATGGAATTTCACGCAGTATCCTCCACACCTTCTGTCTGAACTCGGAACCGTGGGGATTCAGTTTGAAATCTATTTCAGGATTTTTGCCCTCAAAATAGTCATCAAACCATCTGATTACATCACAAAAAATAGGCAAATCATCATTTGGAACAATCTCTTCACAAATGGATGATGTGAAATATTTCTGGTCCAAAAACCATACTCCATTTAATGATTCACCATCACTTACAATCAAAATCTCACCTATAGGTGACGAATAGGCAGTTGATGAGTACATTTTCACATGTATGATTTGAAGAATTCCTCGAATTCCTCATCTCCCATAGGTTCGGGAGTCGATATGTTTTCATTAGCCATAATGCTTGAAGCAAGGTCACGGTATTCTTGTGCTTCATCACTTTCAGGGTATTTTTCTACAACGGTTTTTGCATCTAATTCAGCGTCTTGAATCAAATTGCTTCTATGAATAGTACCAATAACATGTGTGCCTATCTTTTCTGCAAAGTCGTGCACAATCTGCTCCTCATTATCGACATTTCTGCAGTTGCATACTATACCGCTCAAATTACCCTTAAGCTTTTTGACACCACGAACGATATTATTTGCAGCATACAATGCCATATATTCACCTGATGTGACAATCAATACCTCATCAGCATATTTTTCACGCAAAGGCACTGAAAATCCACCACAGACAACGTCCCCCAAAACATCATAGACGACAACATCCAAATCATCATCAAAAAGACCAAGATTCTCAAGACGTTTCATGGCAACAATCACACCACGGCCGGCACATCCGACACCAGGTTCCGGACCTCCGCTTTCAACACATTGAATTCCCTTGAATCCTGTAAAAACAAGGTCTTCCTTTTCAGGTGATCTGTTATCCTTTAGGGTGTTAACAACAGTTGGGATTCTTTTACCATATAAAGTACGTGTAGTATCTGCCTTAGGGTCACAGCCTATAACAAGACAGTTCAAATCCTCACTTGCCCATACTGCAGACAGGTTAGCAACAGTGGTACTTTTTCCTATTCCGCCTTTTCCATAAATAGCTATTTTTTTAATCATGATATGTACTCAAAATTCAATTAGTTAATATATTAATTTTAGAATTTATTAATATTTTGAAAATATATTGTTCAAAATTAAGTGAATCTCAAAAAAGTGAATTCTAATTCCTTTCAACTAGTTTATAAATAAAGTCATTTTCACGAACTTTATCAGGCATTGCTATAGCAACATTGGACCCCTTTTCAACAGATTCAACTGATTTGCCCTCAATCTGCATGGAATCGATGGTATGTGTGATGGAACCTGTGGTTTTTCCCTGAATCATGATCCTATCACCGATTTTCAAATCATCCCATATCCTGATTTCAGCGGCCTTGACCCTGTTGTAATAATTGACAACCTGTCCGATATCCTTTTTGATGTATTTTGACTGGTTATCCTCACTTGTCTCAAATGGAGTGTTGAAATAGAAATTGGTGTCAAATCCACGGTTGAAAACACTACCCAGTTCATCCATCCATTTTGGGTTGACCTCATAATTCAAAGGGTCATCCATATAACTGTCAATGGCCTCACGATAAACTCCTGTAACCATTGCACCATAGTCCGGACTTCTGGCCCTTCCCTCAATCTTGAATGATGCAACACCACTTTTTATAAGCTCCGGAATGTATTCGATCATGCACATGTCCTTTGGTGAGAAAAAGTTGGTCCTGTAGCTTACGTCATCACTTCCGGTTATGATGAATCGCTCATCCTCAACATCAGAAAAGTTAATGACATTGTCCTCGCCCTCCTCATATGTCAGAGTCCAGTTCTTGCGGCACGGCTGCAGGCAGTCTCCACAGTTGGCACTTCTGCCGTAAAGTCCATAGCTTAAAAAGCATCTTCCTGAAATCGCCATGCAGATTGCACCATGAATGAATATTTCGGTTTCAATCGGGGATTTTTCAGTGATTTCAGTGACTTCGGCAAGTGACAGTTCCCTTGAAAGTATTGCCCTTTTTGCACCGAGCTTTTTAAGGGTCTTGAGAGTGTAGGAATTAGTGACGTTTTCCTGAACGCTTATATGTGCCTCAAGTCCATGTGAAACGGTATCCTCAATAAGTCCGATATCGGATAAAATAAGTCCATCGATTTCAGCTGCAGAAATCGATTCAAGTTTGGATTTCAGACCGTCAGCCAGACGTTCATTTAAAATGATGTTGGTTCCAAGATAGGTTTTGGCTCCATATTCCTTTGCAGTCCTTGAAACTTCATCCAAATCATCCAATGAAAAGTTTTTGGCATTGGCCCTCATGTTATAGTCATCAAGGCCAAAGTAAACCGCATCAGCACCATTTTCCAAAACGGCTCTAAGTGAGATGAAATTTCCGGCAGGAGCCAACAGTTCAACCATAATATCTAAGGTTTATAGTATGATTCGGCTTCAAGTCCTTCAGGAATTTCGGTTGGATAATCCTCATTCAAACAGCCTAAACATAGATTTTCTTCAGGCATGCCTATTGCCTCAACCAAAGCAGGCAATGTAATGTATCCAAGGGTATCAATATCCAACTGTTCCTTGATTTCCTCAACAGTATAGTTGGCAGCAATCAGTTCCTTCTTGGTTGCCATAGCCACACCATAATAACAAGGAGCCATTACAGGAGGACATCCAACTAAAAAGTGAATTTCAGCAGGTTCAGCCTCTTTTACAAGGTCAAGCAATTGTTTGGAAGTGGTTCCACGAACGATACTGTCGTCAATTAGAATTATCTTTTTGCCTTTGATGGCATTTTTTATAGGATTCAGTTTAAGTCTGACTGCCAATTCCCTTTCTTCCTGGGTTGGCATAATGAATGTCCTTCCAACATACCTGTTTTTGATTAATCCTTCACCGTAAGGTATACCGGAAGCACGTGAATAACCGATAGCGGCCGGAATTGATGAATCAGGTACCGGAATTACAACATCCGCATCAATCGGATAGAGCTCATGCAATTGACGGCCAATGTTTATCCTGGTTTCATAAACGTTAATTCCGTCAATTGTACTATCAGGTCTTGCAAAGTAAACATATTCAAACATACAATGTGAAAGCTTGCATTTTCCTGCACTTTCTAACATGTGAGAGTTAATTTCATCATTTTCAAAGCAAACAACTTCACCAGGCACAACATCCCTAATATAATCAGCGTTTATTACGTCAAAGGCCACAGTTTCTGAAGCTAAAATATATTCACCCTCTTTTTCTGCAATTGCAAGAGGTTTAATTCCCATAGGATCCCTTACACCATACAGTTCGCCGTCAACCAAGATTGTTAAAGCATATGATCCTACAAGT
Source organism: uncultured Methanobrevibacter sp. (assembly GCF_902788255.1). Classification (NCBI taxonomy): domain Archaea; kingdom Methanobacteriati; phylum Methanobacteriota; class Methanobacteria; order Methanobacteriales; family Methanobacteriaceae; genus Methanobrevibacter; species uncultured Methanobrevibacter sp. The sequence goes on along the minus strand of NZ_CADAJR010000005.1, from coordinate 56,015 downwards.
TTATCACATACTGCATCAATTGCCTCCAAAACATTTTTACCATTGTCATAGTGCTCTTTTTTAAGCATATAACATATTACTTCAGAATCAGAATCGGATTTGAAATAAAATCCTTCATCAATGAGTTGATTTCTTAACTCTTCGGAGTTGACTATGTCCCCGTTATGAGCCATCGCAATAAATCCGTCACCAAAATCAGTTACAAAAGGCTGTGAATTTTCCAGTTTGGACTGTCCTGTGGTTGAGTATCTTACATGACCGATAGCCATATGTCCAGGCAAACTTTGAATTCGATCATTATCGAACACATCAGTTATCAAACCCATTCCACAGTAATGGCTTAAACCTACATCTTTATTAAAAGTAGCAATTCCTGCTGATTCCTGACCTCTGTGCTGTAAAGCATACAAACAGTAATAAATAAATGATGCAACATCCTTGGAATCATCATTGCAATGAATTCCAACAATACCACACTTGTCTTCCATTTCACCTTGCATGTACTATAACTCCCTATAAAATAGTATAATAATACTTTTGTAAAACTAGTATAAAATAATTAATGTTTTAGTCCCAGAAGTTTTCAAAATTGTTGGGAATTTCATAATCTTCAATGACTTCAGGAGGCTTGCTTTCTTCACTGGATTTCAATTCCTTTTTCAAATCATCATTATTATCATCTACAAATATCAAGGCAGTTCTGACAATGTTCAGCCATTCAACAGCCTTCTGGTGTGATTCGGCCGCAATATATCCCTGTCCAACTAGAATATTGTCAGGTCTGAACCTGTCTGTAGCGATTACAATCCTTTCCTCATCGTCAAGTTCCTGATGGAAGGTGTCCTGCCACAGCTCATGTAAATCAAAAATTTCCAGAATCTCCTTGGAATAGATATCCTCATAGCGCAGCTTAAATGCCTGGAACTCAGATTTGACTTCATTAATGTCTTCTCGCAGGTCCTGGTTTTCACGGGTAATGACTTCCTGTTCCTTGAGGACCTGATTATAATCATCCAAAAGGTTGTTGTAGTTATGAGTTACCTTTAAAAGCTTATTTTCCAAGGTATGAATGTTAATTAAATTTAAAGAATAAGATAAGGTTGATTTAATTATTGAATTGAGGATTTCCTTTTCCGCCAACTTGAAATCAATTGACTCATCCTCTATGATAATGTTATTATAGTCAAAAAGACCGATATGGTTAAAATCAGTTTTTAATTCATTATATAGAATATTGTAAGTTTCATCATTGCCGTATCCTCCAATGAGCAGAATGTCAGCGCCACTGGCAACCTTTTTAACGATGCTGAGTTCAACTGTAGGTATTATTGATGAAACTATTATATTGTAATCGTTTTCAAGTTGAATATTGTTAACAGCCTTTGATACAAGCTGTGCAATATCCAAACCGCCTACGATTATGCGAACATCGATTTTGGATTCATGACTTTCATTTTCCATAATCTAAATTCCGTTAATTTTTTGATGCCACTTCCAGGCAGACTCTACAATCTGTTCTAAATCATACTGTGGAGTCCAGCCAAGCTTGTTATGGATTTTTGAGGAATCGGCAACAAGTCTTGCAGGATCCCCGTCACGGCGTCCGTCAACCTTGACCTCAAAGTCCTTGCCTGTGACTTTCTTGCACATCTCAATCACTTCACGTACTGAAAATCCCTGTCCGTTACCCAAATTGAATACATCGGATTCATGTTCATTACAGAGATATTCATATGCCCTGATATGCGCGTCGGCAAGGTCGTTGACGTGAATGTAGTCCCTGATGCATGTACCGTCAGGAGTGTCATAGTCATCACCATAGATGTAGATGCAGTCACGCTTTCCGATGGCAGCATCAAGAATCAATGGTATCAGATGGGTTTCCGGATCATGTAATTCACCTATCTGACCATCAAAGTCACATCCTGATGCATTGAAGTATCTTAAGGCAACATAATTGAAGTCGCCTTTCGCAGCTTCCCTTTCAAGTGCCTTTTCAACCAACCATTTTGAGTGTCCGTAAGGATTGATTGGTTTAAGGTTTGAATCTTCAGTGATTGGAATCTGCTCAGGGTTTCCATAAACAGCGGCAGTTGAGGAGAATATAAACTTGTCAACATTATATTCCCTCATCACTTTTAAAAGGTTTAGAGTATTTTTATAATTGTTTTTGAGATATTTTTGAGGCATTTCCACTGATTCAGCTACTGATATGAATCCCGCAAAGTGTATTACACCATCAATATCATATTTTTCAAAAACTTCACCAAGGTCCCTGCTTCCAATATCATAGTTTTCGAGTGTTCCCCACTTGACAAAGTTTTCATAACCCTTTGACAGATTGTCCAATACAACAGTATCATAACCCGCATTATTTAAGGCCTTATTGGTATGGGAACCAATGTAGCCTGCTCCACCAGTAACTAAAATCAATTCAAACACCTTAGATAAATTTACCTAATTTAAGTAATGCTTTTGGAGAGATTTTGATTAACTTCTGTACAATTTCAGTTGTTGAAATTTTCTCAAAGCTTTCCCCTTCAAATGCGTGTGCAATGCTGTCTAATTCATCATCAGACAATGTGAGCAAGTATTCCTGTACTTTTTTGTATCTTTTGATTTCATGGTCAAGCTCTTCATGAGCCATTTTATCGTATTGTTTCAGGAATTTTTTGGAGCAGTCCTCTTTGATTGCCTGTGCTGCAACCTGACCTGCACACATTCCACCGGTCATACCGGAGATGATTCCTCCACCGGTTAACGGGTTAACCTGTCCTGCTGCATCTCCAACGACCATGATGTTGTCATCGTATAATTTTTTGGTCATTCCACCAACAGGGTCCCCACCTACGTTCAATTCAACAGCCTGAGCGTTTTTGAGGTAAGGTGATTTTGCAACAAAGTCATCCAAATATTCTTTAGCTGTTTTTTCAGCCTTGTGAGGTAAAATTGCTAAACCTACATTTGCAATGTCGTCACCTTTAGGGAAGATCCATACATATCCTCCAGGAGCGCATGATCCGAAATAGAATTCGATTACACCAGGTCTTTCAAATTCAACGTTACACATTTCGTACTGTACCCCGGATTCCATTTCTTTTGGTTTTGCTGCAGGTCTGAGTCCTGCCCATCTTGCAACGTGACCTTCAGGACCGTCGGCTGCGATTAAAATTTTACATTTGTAATCGATTTTTTCTCCCATGCATTCAGTTTCAACGATGTATCCGTTATCGATTTTTTCAATGCCTGTTACCAATGTTTTGATTTTGATTTCAGCACCTGCTCTAGCTGCATCCATTGCCATGTGCTTATCGAAGACTTTTCTTTCAAGAATGTAACCTGCTTCAGGTAATTGAACTTCATCTTTTGTTAACCATACATCGGTTCCGTCAGGTGCTTGTAACCTAACACCTTCGATTTCCTGGGTCACCCATCTTGGGGAAGGTTCAATTCCTAATTTTTCCAAACCTTGGATTGAAACTCCTTCAGCACATCTTTTCGGTGCACCAATCTCGGATTTTTTATCCATTAAAATAACTTTTGCTCCGCCTAATGCAGCGTGTTTTGCTGCGCTTGAACCTGCAGGTCCTGAACCTACTACAATTACATCAGTTTCAATCATATTAATCAGTCCTCTTTTTCTAATGCATCAATAGGGCATGCTTTAATGCATGTATCACAATCTTTACAGTCATCATCATTGAATACCAATGAGTATTCTCTTACTTGTATTAAATTTCTTGGACAGACTCCGGCGCATTCACCGCAGTATGAACACCAATCTTTCACAATCATAAAAATATCTCCTTTTTTAAAAATTTATGTTAAGAATAATATGAATTTTATCTTATTTAAAGGTTTAGTTAAAAATAACCTTTAAAATGAGAATAATAAGAAAAAAAATAAGATTAAAGTATTATTTAACCAATAATACTGGGACATCACATGTCCTAATGAGTCTTTCAGAAACAGAACCGATTTGAGTATCACTGACATCATTTTCTTCAAATGATACAAAACGATGGTTATTTGCTCCATGAGCATGAATAACAACCAAATCAGCTCCAGTCTGCTTGATAATGAAGTTCATATCCCTTAAAGGGTCAGCAGTAAGAAGATGTTCGACAACTTCAACACCTACCTCACCGGCCTTTTTGGTAATCTTTGCTAAAATCTCATCACCGGAATCCTCTTCGGAATCATAGCTGTTGAATGAAAATTCCTCCAAAACGTGAACTGCCGCAATCTTGGAACCGAATTTTTGAGCTATCTCAATGGCAATGTCTGCTGCCTCAAATCCATAGTCTGATCCGTCAACGGGAACTGTAATAACGTCAAACATTCCTATTCCCCTTTAAGATAATCGGCATGACAGAAATCAATGAAATTGTCAACAATCTCATCAATGTTTTCACTGTCGTCAATTATATGGCCGTCGTCCATGAATACAGCACGGTTTGACAGTTCCTTAATGAAGTCAGTGTTGTGTGAAATCATGACAATAGTAATACCATAGTCTTTGGAGATTGTTTTAAGCGCATTTGTAACATCCCTTAAAGTTACAGGGTCCAAATCTCCAAACGGTTCATCTAAAAGAAGGAATTTAGGTCTTGAAACCAGAATGAGTGCAAGCATTACACGTACCTTCTGACCACCGGACAATTCATAGGATTTCCTGTAGAGAATATCCATGTCCAAATCAAGGCTTTCAAAAATATCCGCAACTGCCTCTTTGGTAGCGGTTTCAGGGAAGCGAGGGAACAAATCGTTTAAGATTTCAGCATCCAAACCCACCTGCATAAGACGGTCTTTCGCTTCGCTTTCAGGCAAATCAGTTAACTGATAAAATGAATCAAGCAATTCATCACTTAAACCTAATCTTTCAGCCCTTTCTTTGGCCTCCTTAACAATGTCCTGATTTTTATAACCCAGCCTTGTTGCCAATTGATTTAGAACAGTTGCATAATGGGTCAGTGCAAATTCCTGATGCATGAAACCTAATTTGGAACGTATTTTCATACGGTTCATGCCCGGAATGTCAATGTCTGCCCATTCGCCGTCTACATTGTATAGGACTTCACCCTTATCAGGGTCGTCCAATCCTCCAATCATTCTTAAAAGAACGGTTTTACCGGCTCCACTAGGTCCGATGATACTTAGGATATTTTCCTTTTGAACCTTGAAGTTGATATCTTCAATCTGAAGAACCTCTCCACCGGTCAGGAGATAGAATCTTTTATAGACATCCTTGACCTCAATTACATCCTCATCGGTTGATATGTTTTGAATATCAACAATATCATCCATATCAGCCATGAATTTATCACAGATTTCATTGGCAGAACCTTCATCGGTAATTTCACCGTCTTCAAGCAATATAACTCTGTCTGCCAGGTATTTTTGAACATCAGGCAAATGTGAAACGATAATAATAGTAATGTTTAATTCTTCATTGATTTTTTTGACCGCATCCAATATTTCCTGTTTTGTTTTGGGGCATGCCATAGTAGCGGGTTCATCTAAAAGTAAAGCTTTAGGACGTTTTGCAAGTTGTCTTGCTATAATGAGTCTCTGTTTTTCACCACCACTTAAAACGGATGCATAATGATCTTTTTTATGAGTAAGTGAAACCATCTCAAGGATTTCATCGGCTTCCTGGCCAAATTCACTTTCTGCAACTTCGAAATTGGTATCCCCTTCATCAAAGTATCTTCTTGCATATAATTTCCTTAGAACATTTTCACGTACTGTATCCGGCCATAATCCAAAAGACCTTTGAAGATGAATTGCAGTTTCTTTTTTAAGTTCATTGTAATAAAATTGAGATGATTCGGAAGTTACTTTTACTTTTCCCACACTGATGCTTCCTTCATCAATATGTTCAACTCCCCTCAATGCCCTTAAAAGAGTAGTCTTACCCGAACCACTTTTTCCCATGATTCCAAGTATTTCACCCTCCTTAACTTCAAAACTGACATCCTTAAGAGCTGTGATTTTTGTTCCGTCATCTAATTCATAATCTTTACTTACATTTTCAACTTTAATCATTATTTGTGCCCCTATTTATTCATAGAAATGTATCTATTTGAAACTATTTATATCTTAAGATTTAATATTAAAACAAGTGATAAAAATGGCTAGCGAAAACAAAATTCAAGAATACATGAATGTTTTAGAAGAAGAAAAAATTATGATTGAAACCCATTTTGCCAATATGGAAAGAATTTTAAGAGATACTCCTAAATTAGACCAAGAAAAGGCATTTGGACTACTAAATAACTTCAACACACTAAGTATCCAATACGACCAACTATGTAATGACCTTATCAACTTTATCAAGATATTCAAGGATAAAGATTCTCAAGAAATCAGACTATATAAAACCGATGAACTGATTGAACTTTTAGAAAGTAGAATGAATGAAATCTAATAATTGTAATTTATTACAACTCTACCATTCGGATCAGTAGTGGAATTTTCAGCTACAACCTCACCATTTCTTATAAGTTGAACCTTAAGCTCACCTTCACCATAATCCTGCTTTTGAGCATCAATAGAAACCCTTTCCCAGGCAGCACAGTCAAGAGTATACTGTCCCTTGCCTTCACCTGACTCTTTTACAAGATAATTAGGATCTCCCATTTCGGCATACCAACTGCCGTTATAGGCTATTTTGGCATCAAATGGATAAGAAGAAGCTTGTAGATGACTTCCATCATCAGTAATTACATTTAATGATTCTTGTTCAGACGGTTGAGAGATATTATAAACAGCGGAGAATAATAAATATCCTATTACAATAATCCCCAATACCATTACAATTTTTTTACCTATGCCCATATTCCAACTGCTTTCACGCTTTACCATATTAATTTTATTACCTTCAGAGTCTGAAAGCAAGTAGGCACAGTTATCACAATATACGGCGTTAGGCGAATTCTCATACCCACACCGTGGACATTTTACCATATAACATAACCTTTTAATTTCTGTTATAAAATCATTATTAAAAAACTCATATTTAAAGTTAATGGAAAATAAGCCTTTTTTTGTAAAAAATAATTAGAGGTTAGTGATAATAATTATAGACATTTTCAGCCGTTTTTTGATTCATACCCTTTATTTTGGCTAATTCCTCTACTGATGCGTTCTTTATATTATCAATACTACCAAATTCCTTTAAAAGAGCGACCTTCCTTTTTTTACCAACACCAGCGATATCGTCCAGTGAAGAGGCCGAAATATTTTTACTGCGAAGCTTCCTATGATAGGTTATTGCAAATCTGTGAGATTCATCCCTCACCTGCTGAAGCAGGTATAATGCCTTATTGTTTTTAGGAATTATGATTGGACGTCTTGAGTTAGGTGTGAACACCTCTTCAAACTCCTTTGCAAGACCAATGATTGGAATATGAGTAAGATTCAATTTCTCCAAAACACCGCATGCCATACCAAGCTGTCCCTTACCCCCATCGATGACTATCAGGTCAGGCTCAGGGTCACGATCCACCATTTTCAGTCTGCGGGTTAGAAGCTCCTCCATCATTGCAAAATCGTTCGGACCGGGAGTTTCCATTTTGAAATGTTTGTACATTTTTTTGTTGGGTTTTCCATCCTTGAACGACACTTTTGAACCTACCGCAAACTTACCTGAAATGTTACTGATATCATATCCTTCAATTACACGAGGCAATTTTTCAAGTTTAAGGTATTTTTTAAGCTCTATCAGTGCTGATTCCATCTTTTTCTTCTGATGTTTGATGATTTCGGCATTTTTCTTGGCCATTCTTACAAGCCTTAGTTTAACACCCTTTTGAGGAACTTTTATTTTTACCTTGTTTCCCCTCAAATCACTTAACCAATCCTCAAGCAATTGTTTATCATCAATTTCTTCGTCCAAAAGAATTTGCTTTGGAACATGACGGTTATAACCATAATACTGCTGAATGAATGCAAACATGATTTCAGATGATGAATCATACTGTGAGGCACTCATCAAAAAGTCGTCACGACCGACAATCTTTCCGTTTCTAATCGGCATGATGATAACGACAACCTCATTTTCACCGGGTGCGATTGCAATAACATCCTGGTCCAAGTCATCATCGACCAAATCAACGAACTGCTTTTCCATAATCTCCTCTATGGATTCAATCTGGTCCCTGATAACGGCCGCCTTTTCAAATTGCTCCTTTGCTGCGGCATCCATCATTTCCCTTTTAAGGTTTTTGACGATTGTGGAATATTTCCCCTGGAAAAACAGGTCAATCTTGTTTATGATTTCGGAATATTCCTCCTTGGTAATCCTTCCGTCGCATGGGGCATAGCATAAGTCAATCTGTGCATTGAGACATGGCCCATCCATATTGCGACAGGTCCTTATTTTAAACAGTGACTTTAAAAACTTGACAGTTTGCTTTACAGAACCGACATCAGTAAACGGCCCGTAAAAAATACCATTTTTAGTTACGTTTCTTGTAATCACCAATCTCGGAAACTCCTCGTTGGTAATCTTTACATAAGGATACCTTTTATCGTCCTTAAGCTGAACGTTATATCTGGGACGATGCTTTTTAATCAATGTGGCTTCCAGAATCAGTGCCTCTTTTTCAGAGTTGGTTACAATATATTCAAGACTGTCGAAATGGCTCATTAAGATTTGAGTCTTCGGCCTGTCAAGCTTTTCCCTAAAATAAGATTTTACCCTTTTTATAAGGTTTTTTGCCTTTCCTATGTAGATTATGGTGTCTGATGAATCGCGCATTATGTAGACACCGGGCTTATTCGGCAGATTATCTGGAGATTTTAATTTTGTTGACATGATTCACACTATTTTAACTCAACAATGTCATTTTCAATTTTGACCCTGTTGTTTGCAATCATCAAATCTAAAACACTGTTTATTCTTGAAGCTGTCTTTTTGGATGTTGATCTGAAACCGAAGTTGCGTGAAGTTTCCTTGGCAATCTGCTTTGTGGTAATGTTCTGGTTGTAGGTCAGCACAAGCTCGATACTTTTTGCTATCTCCTCATCTGAAATCAAATCTATGTTAGGCTTGTCCCTTCTTCTGATTAAAACATCATTGTTTGACGCATCATATAAAAAGTCACCTATCTTGATTATATCTCCCTTGTTTTCTGCATTTGTAACGGCAGCATTGACTGTTCTTTTCAGATTAGCCCCTGCACGTTTGATATTGCAGCTGTCCTTAATTCTTTTTGTGACTTCACTTACATGTATCGGACCTTCAATATCAACAATCATTTTAACGGAATCTGATACGGTATCCAATGGCTTGTTGTACAAGTCATCAGAGGATGCAAGTCCAATATCGGTTGACTGTACATAATTTACAATATTGTCTTCAAGTTTCTTTTTACCAGGCAACTTATGGTTATCGTATGCCCTTAACTGGTTATCCTGCCTGTGCCTTTCCTTTTCGATTTGCTTATAATCATCATTTGCAGATTGGATTATGTCTTCAAGGGCCTGGTCTTTCAGCTCCTCTTTTACAAATTGCTGATGAACAGGCACAATTACCTCTTCCTCATTTTCCACTTCTTTTTGAAGAGAACCGCTTTCCATTTCCCTTTTGATTCTCATTTCCTCTTTTTCTGCAAATGTCAATTCCTCTTCCCTTTGGATGATTTTATCGGAATCGTCATCGCTCGGCATGTTCAAGTAATCGGCAGGATCATACTCCTCAGTTCTGTCAACAACTGAAACATAATCGATATGAGTAGGATTTTCAATTTCCTTAAGGGACTTGTTGATATATCTCATATCCTTTTTAATTCCTCTTATGGAATCTTTCACTGACCTTGGCTTTTCATCATCATAGTAGAAATTGTTTTTCCTGAGCTTGCTTGTCACATCATTTGAACCTTCATAGTAAGTTACGCCGTCACTGGTAGATTCAGCATTGTCTTCATTATCAGTTTTAACAGTACCTTGATTATCTTCAATATCGGCTTCATTATCTTGAATGTTTTGAGTTTGAATGTTCATATTTGAATCGTTAGTTTGAATATCTTCAATAGGTTCATCATCCTCCAAATCAAATACTTTCCTGTCAGCATCGAATTCTATATTGTCAAAGGTCTCATCGAGATAATCCTTTTTGGCCTCATCAACGATGTCTGAAACATCCTCGTTATCATTTTCCAAATCTGGCAGATTATCATTGAATATATTCCATTCCTCATTAGAATCTTCTTTTTCCCAATCAGGTAGGTAATCATCGGAAACATTCGAATTATCATCATTAACTATTTCAGCTTCAACCACCAAATCATCCTTAGGAGCGGGCTTGTGCAGAGGTTCTTCCTCCTCATCCATAATTTCGCCCCTGACTGTTTTAATCTCTTCAGGCTTTAATCTGGTTTCGCCTGCAACAACATCAGAAATAATGGATCTAACGAAACTGTTCCTTCTATGTTTATTTTGGACGATTTCATCTGAAATTTCCGCATCATCATCATTATTAGTGTCTTCAGAAGCATCTTCTTTGGAATCTGCATCATCATTGTCTGCAGTCTCATCATTGCCGTGGTCAACATAAATATAATCCTCATCAGGACCCAAATCAACAAATTCATCCTCAACAGGTTTTTCATCAGAGCATGACTCTTTGTCTACAGTCTCATCATTGCTGTGGTCAACATAAATATAATCCTCATCAGGACCCAAATCAACAAATTCATCCTCAACAGGTTTTTTAACCTCTTCTTGAGCGGGTTCATTAACTATTTCATCATCAGATGAGTAATTATCATCAACATCTTCATAAACAGGTTCTTTTACAACCTCTTTTTTAGGAGAAGGCTTATTCCTAACAGGTTCTTTTACAACCTCTTTCTCAAATGATTCCTCAACAGATGATTTGTCATCAATATCCTCATAAACAGGCTCTTCAACAGCCTCTTCATCGAATGAGGAATCCTCATCAAATTCCTCAACAATAGGATCATCTATTTTTTTATTAAATGTGACTTTTGAAGGTTCATCTTCAACTTCATCTTCAATTACTTCATCATTGCTGTGATCAACATAAATATAACCGTCATCGGAACCCAAATCAACAGTGTCATCTTCAGGTTCAATGTCATTTAACTTCTCTTCAAACTCATCTTTCAAATCTGAATTTTCACCTAAATCCTTAGTGAATTTCAGACCGCCCAACAGGGAAGAACCTCCCTCTTCATCAGAGTGCTTGTGAGTAAAGATTGATTTGATTTTATCTTTTACAGATTGGTGCTGCTCTTCATCAGCATAATCATTTTCATCTTCCCAGACTTCCGCATTATCCTCTGGAGATACACCTTCATCAGATTCCCATACTTCAGCATCTTCATCTTTTAAAGAATCTTTTTCTTGTGCTTCCCATACTTCAGCATCATCTGGACTTTCAACTTCACTGACCTCTTCTTGAGTATCAGCAATATTATCATGAGTTTCAGCTTCATCTGGCACTTCAGGAGTCTCAACTGTTTCCTTTTCAACTTCAAGACCGGCAGGCTTATCTGACACATCGTGAGGTTCAGCATCATTTACAACATTAGATTGTTCTTTTGAATTAATTTCTTCAATGATTTCATCGGATCTGTCATCTTCAACAAACTCTGAAGGAGCTTCCTCAGCAGAATAATCCTTGCTTTCCTTAGGAATCTCAACCTCAACAAATTCAGATTTGCCCTCATTCATTGCCGGTTCGGGAGTTTTTTCCTCTTCAGCATTGACTTCCTTGAAGAATTCATCAGGGTCAAGTTCACTGACATCAATAGGTTTTTCTAAAACATCCCCATCATCAACCTTTTCAACTTCAACAAAGTCTGCAGGACCTATATCTTCAGGATTCATTTCCTCTTGAGCTTCAGCTTCTTCTTTTGCCTTTCTTTCAGCTTCTTCTTTTTCACGAGCTATGCGCAATTCTTCAGCTTTCTTTTCGGCTTCCAGTCTTCTCTTTTCAGCCAGCCTTTTTTCCTCTTCTGACCTGCGCCTTTCCTCTTCACGGGTTTCACGGATTGAATTTTCAACAAAATCGAGCAATTTCTTACGGCCCAAATCACGGTTTCTGTACCAGTCGGTTGACCATAAGTGATATAATTTCCATCCAAGTCCTGTCAATACCTGTTCACGTAACCTGTCCCTGTCACGTGCAACCTTACTGGATGCATACATTTTTCCATCAGTTGTGATTCCCAAAATATACTTTCCAGGATTTTCATCATCAACAATAGCCAAGTCCACCCTGAATCCTGCACAACCGATTTGTCTGTCAACAGTATAACCATTTTCCTCCAAAAAGCTTGCAATGGCATCTTCAAACGGCTCTTTTGGAGTTTCATCAGCACTATGAGTTCCAAGGGTCAAGTTTTCCGCATATTCTAAAAACTCTCTTAAGGATTTGACCCCATAAGGAGGGTTCGCTGTTAGATTCATATCATAAGCTTTAAAGTTTGAGAATACTACACATTTTTCCCTTGCACGAGTAATCAGTACGTTTAGCCTTCTTTCCCCACCGTCCTGGTTTAATGGTCCGAAGTTAAGTGACATCTTACCGTCCTGGTCATAACCGTAACCCACACTGATTAGGATAACATCCCTTTCATCCCCCTGTATTGTTTCAAGGTTTTTAACGAAGAAACGTTCTTCCTTATTTTCAGAGAATAAAGGTTCATATTCAGGATGTTCCTTACGTTTTACTTCCAGCTCTTCGAGAATGGCGTTTTTCTGTGCAACGGAAAATGTTCCAACACCAAGACTCTTGGTGTCACCATATTTTTCAAAGTGATTGAATATCTCTTCCACAACATCCTTTGCCTCTAGAGGGTTTTTGGATGATGCTCCTCTGAGGTATTGAGTATTAGGATTGTAGCGGAATTTCAATCCGAGTTCCGGATCTGAATGTGAAGGTGAAGGATAAACCAGCAAGTCATCGTCATAGAATTCACGGTTTGAAACTGTAATCAATGATTCATGGCGTGAACGGTAGTGCCATTTAAGCATTTTAACCGGAAATGATAGCTTACACAAATGCAGAATACTTTCCATATCCAGAGAGGTCGCCTCTTCCTCATCACTGTCCGCATCCGACATCTGGTCGAAAAATGATGTTGGAGGCAATTGTTGTGTATCTCCCATAACCACTGCGGTTTTACCCCTCATGAATGCACCGAGTGCATCTTCCGGTTTTACCTGACTTGCTTCGTCAAAAATAACCACATCAAATTGCAATTCCTCATTTGTCGGATCAAGGTATTGTGCAATTGACAGTGGAGACATCATAAAACAAGGTTTGATTTGTTTTATCATACCTCCGGCTTTTTCCAGGAGTTTTCTAACTGGCATGTGTCCGCTTTTTCTTGTAAATTCACCGGCAAGGATTTTAGCCTGAGGATTTTCAGTACCTCCGAATATCTTTGGAATGTTGCTGTTAAGCTTGTGGTAAATCCTTTTACGGTTCAGGGTTAAAATCTTCTTGTCCAAATCCTTGAATTCACGTATACGGTTTTCATGAAGTTCACCAACGAATGTTGCCAGTTCCTGGTTTTCAACAAATAATATATTTAATAATGAATCAGCGAAGTTTCCTTCAACCAATGCCTCAATGTCATATTTTTTGATGTTTCTTTTCTCAATTGAGTCAACAAACATCTTTGCATTGGAGCTTTGTAATGCATTTTTGGTATTAAGGTATTGTGACCATAAATGAAGACTTGATAGCTGTCCTCTCCAATTATACAACTGTTCCTTCCATGCTTCAAATGGCACATCACCAGTTTCCCTTTTAAAAATCAACTTGCTTCTTGGATTTAACTTATCCTTTAATCTTGAAAGAACCCTTACGAATTGCTCACCTGAATCAATATAATCAGCCAAATCCCTTTCAGGCTTAATGTCAAATAAATCCTTGCTCATCAAATCAATTGTATTTTGTGAGAATGTTCCTTCACGCACAAGTGCAGTGAATTCATTCATCCAACGGGCAATGGCTTTTAAATCATTAGGATTTGCATTCAAATGCCAGTAACCTCCATAGTATTTCTGACCTAAAGCATTGTTGGCCTCCAGGGTTTTTCTGATGTTGATTACAACTTTCGCTTCCTGCAGGTCCCTTATGATTTCGTCAATGCTGTTTGGAACTGGAACTGCATAAAATCTCTCAACAAGTTCAATATGCTGTTTATTGTTAAAGAAACGGAACTTTTTGGTTGACAGATGCTGCAATTCATATATCAGTCTGTCTATATCAGCCTGAAATATGCTCTGATTGAATTTGGTCAGCGCAACGGCATACCTCTGGTATTTTTCAAGCTCCTGAATCAGTCTGAATGCATCATCATTGTTTCCTTCCCATGCCCCTGATTTGAGTATGCTTCCATCAATCAGCTCGGCATTCTGTGATTTGATGATTTCAAATGCAGACAATGAATTCTGGAATTCATTGAGTGTATCGGGCTTCTTGATTCCATAGATGTCATATACCCTTCCACGTTCGACAAGGAAATTGTCCAATGCAAGCAGTGTATCATTGATGAGCATCTCAATTTCCCTTAAATCAGCAGGCAACAGACTTTTCGGCGCACATTTGCTCCAAGGGTTTTCCTTTGAAATGGTCTGATAGAGCTCCGCCAGATTCTCAAGGGCTATCTTCATGTCGTCAAGATCTTTTAGAGTTACACTTTCCGGATTTTCAAACCTTACCAAAGGCATTATGGTACCTTTACGTGCAAAATGATCATCAGCTGATTCCTTCATTCCATACAATTGGAATGCTGACAGGTTTACTGCAAATACAGGTTTGTGAATGATTTGAGAATAGTCATCCAACTGCCTTCTCAATGTTTCGAGTTTACGGATTGTCTGGTCAATGTTTAAAGGCTCCTGTGCCCTGACATTTGTTGCCTTTTGCAAATCCTTTAGAAACTTTTTACGTCTTGTCTTATGTGAATGTAGTTCAAGAACGAACTTACCCAGACCTACACCGGTCAGTCTGTCCTTTACAACATCCAGTGCGGCCATCTTTTCTGATACGAATAAAACTGATTTGCCTTCAGCCAGCAATTCCGCAATAAGGTTTACGATTGTCTGTGATTTACCTGTTCCAGGCGGTCCTTCAACAACCAGGTTACGGCCAGCCTTTACGTCTTGTATTGCCGCAATCTGTGATGAATCTGCATCCAGAACCTGATACATGTTCTGATATTCCAACCTGGCATCGATATCCTCTTCCCTGAATGCCTCCTGGTCGTTTTTGGCAGGATTGAAAATTGCCTGAATCAATTCATTTTTGGTCAGATCCACATTTTCTTCCCATGCCTCAGGGTTCAGGTCATTATACATGACGAATTTGGTAAAACTGAAAAATCCCAATGCCACATTATCATTGACTGTCCATCCATCCATACGGGACACTGCCATTTTGACACTGGCAAGATAATGATCAATGACTTCACCATACTTCTTGAATTCGAAATCAGGAAGTTCAATACCTCCCTCAAGAAGCTTTGCCTTAAGTGAAATGTTGGTTTGAATATCCTCTCCGGTCCATTCAAGGTTGAATGATTCACCAACCTTTTTCCTTTCCATGGAAACCGGAATCAATACCAACGGAGCCTTATTTTTCTGTTTCGGCTTGGACTTGTCCTTCCATTCCAAAAATCCAATGGCCAGGTATAAGATGTTGTAACCCTGCTCCTGCAGCATTGTCTTTGCTTGGTTGTTAATGTAATATAATCTTTTTTGAAGCTCCTTTGGGGTCAAATCGGTAGCTAACTTCTTGTCTCCTTCTGAAAACTTGGAAAAGTCAAATGGAATATGATCCCATACTGATGACTTGTCCTCCTTTTTATCCTTTTTGTTGGCCACGAAATACATCTTGTTTTCCTGAAGAACCAATGTCTGAAAAAGGTTAATAGGAGATTGATTTACTATTGTGATGGTTTTAGCTCTTGATTTAAAGTTAAGAAGTTGATTTCTTAATGTTAAATCCAATAGCTCCTTACGTAGATTCTTAAATTCCCTTTCGATTATATTTGATGATTTGTTTAACATGATGACCCTTTGTAGTGTTTAAAAAAAATTCAAAATGCATATATAATTATAATCATATTAATTAATAAAGTTTTCTAAAAGTCAATAAAAGCGGTATTTTTCAGTGAAATTTTAGAACTGACTTAAAAAATAGTTAGTTTTGGATAGTGATTGAAAAATCAAAACTGAAAGAATAATCGTTAAAAAATATTATGAAAATCAATATTTAACCATTATTTATAGTGTTGTTTCCAAATAGGAGATTGGCAAATTTTTGAATGAAATGAAAATAACATCAGAAATGTCCAAAATTTTTTAACTTTTCTGCGGCAATTTTTGAAGCGAAATCCCCTGATTTTTTAACTGAATTTTCAAGCAGCCGTTTAGAGATATAAGCCGCCATATACGTGTCCCCACAACCTGTGGTGTCTACTACATTGTCACATGGCACCGCATCAATTCTAGTTTCACTCGCACCCACAATTCTGGATCCCTGACTTCCATTGGTTATGACCATTTCATCCACATGAACATCCTCACCGATGAGGTTTGCTTCGCTCTCATCTAAAAAAATTGCATCAACATACGATAAAATGTTAGGCAATATGTCAAAGTTATCTAATTTAATAGCATAATTTTCATTTACTTGCCTGTCAGGAAGTCTCAGAAAACCCTGGATTGACAGGAATATGGGAACGTCAAAACCTTTCAGATATTCAAGTGTCTCAAGTGGAAAATCATGTCTGTTTAATGGATTTATCACAAATCCATCGATTTTATCAGGCAATATTCCTTCCAAATCAGATGGTAAAATAGGAATATCTGCAAAATTGCTCAACTGCTGCCTAACATCCAAATTATCCTTAAATGGATATTTATTTATGAAAAAATGAGTATCATCCTTTTTGATTACTCGGACCTTACTTAAATCCGGAAAATCATCCACCAAAGTCTCATCCGAACAGTTCACTATTGCCAGGTAATCATTGTAGAACTTATCAAAGACAAAACTCTGATAATAAGTCGCACCACCTACCTTTTGAGATTTTTCATCTCCAATAACAATCAAATCTTTTGTTACAGGTCCAATTACAACAAGAGTCATGATAATCAACAATTAATTAGTCAAATTCTATAGTTATGTCAACAATATGATATTTGGATGAAATGCTATAAATCTCTTCTTTGATTTTTGCCTGCATATCCCACCTTTCGATTGCAACTTTAAGTGTTGCAACTGAATCAATGCCGTCAAGTGACCATACATGAAAATCATCGATATGGTCAACACCATCGATGGCGACAACAGAGTCTTTAAACTCATCAACATCAAAATTGTCAGGGGTCTTTTGAAGGAGAACCTGAATGGACTTGATCAGGTTGCGTCCAAGATTGAATATAAGCCAGAACGCAATACCTATTGAAACCAGGGCATCGAGATATGGAATGTCTCCCCACAATATCAAAATTATGCTTAAAACAAGAATGGTAAGCCATTCGAAGATATCTCCAAGCTGATGGAAAAATATCGCCTTTTCATTGAATGTTTCCCCTTTGTGTAGCCTGTAAACAGAAAGGGATTTGAATATCAATCCGACAATTGCCACCACAAGCATTCCACCCGCATCGACACCTTCAGGCGCAAAGAGTCTCGGGATTGCCTCTGACAGTATCACGAACGCCATGAATATTACAAAAACAGATATTATCACAGCACCAAGTATTGAAAACCTCTGATAGCCATAGGAATACTTGTCTGAGGAGTCCTTCTGTGAAACCTTCTCCAGTATCCATGCAATTGCAATTGAAATGGTGTCTGCGGCATCATGGATGAAATCGGCAAGTATGGCCATACTGTTTGTTGCAAGCGCCCCCACTATAACAATTATGTTGAATGCGAGGTTCATAAAAAATACAAATGCCAAATTTTCACCAGCTTTCTTATGATGGTGGTGTGTGTCTATTCTCATATTGTTATATTTAAACAAAAGACTATAAAAAAGTTATTTAATCAATTACTACCTAAATTAAAGTTAGATTTATATAATTAAAAAAATAATAATATAATAGTGATATAAAATGGCAATAGTTGGAACTACAATATTTTCTCATATTCTTCCAGTCATATTCGGATTTTTCTCATTTGTGTTGATTATTTCCGGATCCCTAGAAGATAATACTCCGAAATTATGTCTCGGAATAGCATTATTTGTTATAGCATGTGCATTCCCATATGCAGTTTTAAGTGTTCTAGTCTAGGAGTTTCACTTCTCCTGAATGAAGACTAGTTCCTATCAATACTTTTTTTATACCGATTGATTCCAATTCACTTAATGAATCCTTATTCAACCCACCAGCAATGATTAACTTATCCTTAAGCTCTTCAAATTCATTAAGCAGATACTCATTGTAGCCCTTTTCGGTACCTACACCCGTAATGTCTAAAAGAATGATTTCATTCGGGTCCAGCCTAATCAGAACTTCCTTAAATTCGGACAAGGTCATGTCGAAGTTTTTTGAAAGCAATTCGTTGTTTTTGGTATCAACACTTACTACAATCCTTTCCTTTGGATACTTTTCAAAGATCTTTTCCATTTCCTCAATGCTTTCAAGGGTCTCTGTTGGAATGATTATCTTGTATGCATAGTCCAGGAAAAACTCGAATGACTCGCAGTTTTTGACTCCACCATCAAACATGACGGGAATGACTGTGTTTACCATTTTTATGTCATTGATGTTGTGGCCGTTGGATTCTATCAAGTCAAGGTCTGCTATATACATCTCATCGGCACCGTTCAGCCTCAGTCCCTGTGCAATTTCAACGGGATTTGCAG
This sequence comes from uncultured Methanobrevibacter sp., assembly GCF_902788255.1. NCBI lineage: Archaea > Methanobacteriati > Methanobacteriota > Methanobacteria > Methanobacteriales > Methanobacteriaceae > Methanobrevibacter > uncultured Methanobrevibacter sp. The sequence continues at coordinate 37,146 of NZ_CADAJR010000005.1, read as the reverse complement.
ATGATGCAAAAACTGTGTTTAACGGTTGGTAAGTGTCCCTCATTCCAGATTTTCCACTTACTGCCTGGTGTTGTTTTAAATCTATGACAGGAATTTTTTTAATCATAATATAAAATTAGAAAAAACTAGTATTAAAAACTTAAGGAGGTGAGAGGAACTAACGTGTTTTTCAGCCCCTCTCGAGTATATAAAAATAATGATCAATTTATATGGTTATAACTGTCGTGTTATGAACCTCTATAATTAAGTTATTTTGCATAGTATATAAAGGTTACTATATTTTAGAAAAATTAAAGTAAACTTGAATGAATAGAATTTAATATAATAATAAAATAATAAACTTAGTATAATTAAAATATACCAAATATTGACAAATAAATAAACATTTTTCAAAAATGTAAAACTACAATTTTTAGGCAAGTATAAATTTGTTAAAATTAATAAAACTTGTTTGATAAAGTTAAATTGAAAAAAATAAGAAAAGATGAAGTTTGAAGTAATTGAAGAGGGAATATGAAAGATAGTATTACGTGTTTGTCCTAATTTGCTAAGCTATTGAGATTACTTCAAACCCATAATTAAAGGTTGCACTTACTAATATAAATACTTTTTTAATAAAAAGTATTACTTTAATTAATATAAAATATATAATTAGTATTACTAAAAAAGTTAAAAAAAATAATTAAACCCTGAAATTATCATCAATGTATGAATCAAACTTCACATAGGCTTCATCAATAGCCTGGGCAACTTGATCTTGAGTAATCTCTGACAATTCATCAAAAAGAACCCCAACATCAACATCAACATCTAACTGTTTGTTCTCATAGTTTAAAAGAATGTCTAAATCCAAATCTTCAATTTCCTTGGACGGAAGAGCTTTAGAAATTTCGCCCTCAAGAATTTCACCGAAAGCATCAGAAATGGTTGCCAGGTCATCCTGAGATAATATTTTAAGTTTTGACATGAAAATCTAAAAAAAGAAAAGAAAAGTATTAAGCCTATTGGCCCATACCATTCATAGCAGCTTGGATAGTAGCTTGCATTTCTTCGAGTTTTTTCATAACTCTTTCTTCTTGACGAGCCATGGTTTGTTTTCTTAACTGAAGAGTTTCTAATTTGTCTTCCATTTCATCTAAAGCTTCTTTGTAATCAACTTTGATGAGCAGGGTACCAGCTTGTTTGAATACATCAGTATTTTCATCGGTTTTTTTGAGTTCTTCTAAAGCTTTTTCAGTTTCTTGAACCTGCACTTCAACGTTTTGAATCTGCATGGTTACAGCTTGAGCTTGTTGTTGTAATTGTTGAAACTGATTTAATTGTTCTTGAATATTTTCAGGAATCTCCATATTATCACCTAATATAATTATTATATAAACGTTAGTTTGTTAAGTTATTTATTTCCAATGCTAGTTTAATCCACTTGATTGCAGAGTTTACAGAAGCCCTGAATGAAGTAGAGTCTTCCGCATCAATATTGATAGTTATATCAGATCCATCCAAATCGATTGTCATGGATGATCTAAAATCGGGAGCAGTCTCAAATTCCAAAAGAATAGATTCATAAATGATTTTAGCCTGGCTGTCAGATTCAAATTCAACAACAATATTACTTTTGACACGTTCTAGAGGACTTTCATCAATCATTTGTAACCTCTAAAATCTTTTTGACATTAATCTGGAAGTTAAGTTTCTCTCCAAATTTGTTTATGAAATGAATTCTAGCCGGTGAATCGTCACTTTCGGAAATCAAGATATAATTATCTTCAGCATTATCCACTAAATCCAAGTCCAAAATATCGCTTAAAACATTAAGACTTTCAACTTCAGACACTATTTTCAATTGGGATGGAGCAATGTTAGTCTTTTCATTATCCAAAGTTACTCCAATAAGAATTGTTAACAATAATTCTCCTTTATTAGAATAGAAAGAAATCCTGCTTGGATTTCCCTTAATCTCATTAACAACAGCTAAGTTGTATTCATCAACTTCCAAAGCCTTCAACAAAAGCTCACGCATATTCATCTTACCCCTGTTGACAGAGGTTGAATCAGTTACACGAGCCAGATTCTTACAGAACTTTCTAGTTTTCTGGGAAGGTTTTCTAGAAGTTGAAATTAACATTTAAATCAAAAATAGTAAAAAATTTAGTAAAAGCAAAAGAAATTATCTTGCTTTTATAATTCTAGTAGTTTCTGGAACATTTTTAAATAAAATCCTATATCTGCACTTAGGACATTTATTTTCCATGTAGCTTTTATGGTCTACTTCTGCTCCACAACGTGGACACCTGTACAAGGCCTATTCCTCCACTCTAATATCTCTAATACTACGTGCTGCAGATTTTGCCATTGGAGTTTCAGGAACGTATGCTCCTCCAGTGAATACTGCACCACATTTTCTGCATTTCCAAATTCCAGCAGCTTGTCTTTTTACGTATGGTCTATCACATTTAGGACAAACATGATTTTTTTTCATGTTTTCTTCAATGATTTTAACAGATCTTTTAGCTTTTCTTCCGTATCTTGCACCGAACCTTCCTGTAATACCCACTTTTTTAGTTCTTGCCATTTTTTATTCTCTCCGTAATAATTAAAATTTAAAATAAATTGATTATCTAAAATAATCATAAAATTATCTAATAATATAATATAAGATTAACTAATATTTAAAGGTTTGCTTAAAATAAGCATTTTAAGTAAAAAATTACTTTTTGATGAGAAAATATTTACCTATAAATCATTTTGTCAATTTCAAATTCCCATCAAAAAAATTTAAGATATTATCCAACTAGTCGAGTGTTGGATAATTAGGACTTTCATTAGTAATCAACAGGTCATGAGGGTGTGATTCCTTAATACCGCTGCTTGTGATTCTAACGAAATTAGCTTTTTCCTGCATTGCAGCAATATCTTTTGCACCACAGTAACCCATGGATGATTTTAAACCACCAACCAATTGGAAGAGAATCTCAGCAACTGTTCCTTTGTATGGTACAGCACCTTCAATTCCTTCAGGAACATATTTGGTGTGGTTCATTTTACTTTTTTGACCTTGGAAGTATCTGTCTGCTCCACCGTCAAACTCACTGGTCATTGCACCCATTGAACCCATTCCACGGTATTTTTTGTATTGTTTACCGTTCATGACAACGATGTCACCAGGAGCTTCAAGGGAAGCTGCAAGTAAGTTACCGAGCATTACAGCATCTGCACCTGCACCAATAGCTTTTGCAACATCACCGGAGTATCTGATACCACCGTCAGCAATGACCGGAATGCCTGAATCAGCTGCAGCATCTGCAACATCTGAAATTGCTGTAAGCTGTGGCACACCGACACCTGCAACGATACGGGTAGTACACATTGAACCCGGACCGATACCTACTTTAAGCGCATCTACACCCATTGAGATTAAGTCTTCTGCTGCTTCAGCGGTTGCAATGTTACCTACACACAATTCAGCATCAATGTTATCCTTAATGGTTTCAGTGAATTTTACAACGTTCATGTTGTGTGCATGAGCACAGTCAATTGAAATAATGTCAGCACCGGCCTGATCAAGTGCCATTGCCCTGTCCAAATCGAATGGTCCGCATGCGGCTGCAACCAAAAAGTTACCGTCCTTGTCTCTTGCGGCATTAGGATACTGTGCCTGATTAAGTATATCTTTAATAGTAATGATTCCGACCAGTTTGCCGTCACGAACAACAGGCAATCTTTCAACCTTGTTGTCATATGCAGTATTCAATGCCTCTTCAGCTGAAACTCCTTCCTCAACTGTCACGACATCTGAGGTCATTATATCCTTGATTGCGGTAGCTGGCTCATTTTTTAAGAATGGTCTGATATCCCTTTTAGAGATGATACCAAGGATTTCATCACCATCAACAACAGGCAATCCGCTGATGAGCTCATGACGCATGATGTCTTCAGCTTCAGCAACTGTAGAATCCTGAGAAATAGTTACAACATCACGAATGGTCAAGTCTTCAGCGTTTTTGACCTTTTTAATTTCTTCAACTTGTCTTTCAAGTGTGATGTTTCTGTGTATTACACCTATTCCACCTTCCTGTGCCATTGCAATTGCAAGATCCGCTTCTGTTACGGTATCCATTGCAGCACTTAAGACTGGAATGTTTAATTTGATTCCCTTACCTAATTCAATTTTAGTATCAATGTCTTTTGGTTCAACATAACTTGCATTAGGGGTCAGGAGAAAGTCATCAAATGTGTATGACATTCTTGCTTCTTGAACTTTTTTTGAAAATGACATAAATAACACCTAAATTAGAATGAATTGATTAATTCTTTTAGCTCAGCTACAGCAGTATGGTGGATTTTACCAGTGTTTCTGTCTCCACCTACACAGGCAGCCCCTCTAATACCAACAACATCACATCCGATATCATGCAATGGTTTTAATTGGTCTTTTTTAACTGATCCTGCAAGTGCAGTCATCAAGCCGTATCCGTGAGCTTCGTCTACGAATTCTTTTAACTTGTCTAAATCTAAATAATCGAATAATGTGTGACCGTCTTTAACTGCAGTGTCAAGCATTGCAAGGTCGCATCCTGCGTCTTTTGCAACTTTTGGTATTTCCATAGGGTCAACCGCACCTACACGGTGTGCATCAGCGTAACCTGCAGCTACAATAATTGTATCTTCACTAATATCTTTAACTGTTTTTACAACGTTTTCCATGACTTCAACAGCTTCATCATGGTCTTTTGTTCCATATAATCCAACTTTAATGTAGTCAGCTCCGGAAACGTGAGCTCCCATTGCTGCAAGTGAAACTGTACCTGGTTTGTATGGCACATCTCCCAAGGTTGCACTGACAAGTTTGTCTTCTGGGGTCAATTCCCTAATCTCTTTGATTACCCAAGGGAAATTAGCACCTAGAGAACCTTCTTTAGGATTTTTCACATCAACAATATCTGCTCCACCTTCAATTGATTCTAGAGCTTCTTCTCGATTTATAGGACTTATTAATAGAAGCATGTATTTCCTCCAATAAAATATAATTTTATAATATAATAATATTACTTTTTTATTATTTATAAAACTAATGTTTTAGATGAAAATATCAAAATAAATTATAAAAAAATATTTTAAAAAAATATTAAATTGTAAAATCAAATTTTGTGATTTTAGCCCTTATTCTTGGGAGAACTACATTAGTAATTTCATGAAATTTAGAAAAAAATATGATACATGTATATACTAAATAGGACAACACTCACATTATTAAAAGTATGATAAAAATAATTAAAAATATGATTTATTAAATGAGCAAGACAAATCGAAACCATACATTAAATTCAGTGCCACTTAAATTAAAATGGCACTTTCAAAATTTGATTTTTTTCAAATTTTAACATGGTGATGGATGTGTTAAAATCCTAAATTACAGTATTATACAAAAATTTAACTAATTCATTAGCATACTGCACATTATAAAACAATGTAGGATGTAAATTATCCTTGGTAGTGTACTCACAGTTATTACCATTTACTAAATTATAACTTCTTGTTTTGAATTTATAAAATGACAAGTAACTGGACTTAGAAGACCATTTTTTATACTGTAGATTTAAAGCGTTCTGATAAGCAGTTAATGTTAAACCAAGTTTATTCAGAGTAGTGTCCCTGTTTTCAATTTTAGTACCTAGATGCAAACGACCTGAATAAAAAAAATCCATGAAAACTACTTTTATAGGTTCTTCACCTTTTAAAACACGATTTTTACTTGCCTTTTCAATTTTTTCTAAAATATGAAATATTGCACCATTAAAAGTACATATATCCCTACTGTCAGCAGAGCCTAATTGCATACTATATGAATAATCATTTGTTCCGGCTCCTAAGACTATAATATTGTAATCTTCCAGTTTTGTATTGCTTTCACCAATACTGTTAGTAATGTGATTAAATTTTTCAGCCCCATATGGAATTTCGCCATTATATAGCTTATAAACAATTTCTGTTGAAATACTACATTTATTTTCATAGTTATTTTTAGTATAAGTTCCAGCTGGAACTGAAGGATTATAATAAACACATCCAAGCATCTGTTCCACCCTATTCGGAATGGAATACTTATCACCTCTACCATACAATATACTGTCACCAATAAACAATATTCTTTGATTGGTAGTATTTTCGGAGCAATATTTTAAAGTAAAACCTTTTTCGTAATCAGATAAGACCTGTTTGTTGTTTTTAACAGAATATGCCTGTACTGAATAATATAAATTAGAATTAAAATTATTTAATTTAAATGATTGTGATGAGGCAGATTTACTTTCGCATTGTCCTATGATTTTCCAGTCAGAGGAATTTTTCTCCAGTATCAAATAACCTTTTGCATTAGGAACAGTAGCCCACTTTATCACATTTTTTTTAAAAGATATAATTGTAGGCGGAACCAGATTACATTCCCCATCCTCACTCATCATACCGTAACTGATTTTCTTATTGTCATGATTATAAGTATATTTTAAAGCCCGAACATTATAAGTAACTGTATTTTTCATAGGATCAATATAATACTTATCTTTTAACATGGAGGACATTTCGGACGTAGATTTATAATAATAATCGTTATATCCCAATGTGTTAGAATCAACTATTGCAATGGATTTAAAATTACCGGAACCCACTTTTCTGTATATGCTGTATTTAGTTGCACCTTCCACTTTAGCCCATTTAATTGTTGCTTTTGTATTTTTAAAATGAACACAAACCTGTGTTCCTCCCAATAGTCTTATTCCGGTTTTATCATAGGGTCCGAAAGATTTACCGTGAACTTCTCGAACGGTGTAGAGAGCATTTTTAATTCCATCAACTTTTTCACGAAAAGAGCATTTATTTGAGTTTGCAACTTTAGTGCCCACTACAGAAAATTTATTGTTCTGTTTTTTTAAAATCTGATATTTCACATTTTTTTCAGAATGCCATGATATCTCTGCATAGTACTCTCCATTTTTTTGATAATATTTAAGGTCTTTTAATAATGGAGCCTCAGATTTTGACTTTTTAACAATAATCTTGGATTGTTTAACAAATTTATGTTTGGCAGCATTAGACTTGATTGTAACCCTGTGAGTGCCAACAGATAATTTTTTAGTGTTTAACTTGGCAATTCCATCCTCGTCTGTTTTAATATTGTATGTTTTATGCTTATTATGTGATTGTGTAATGACTTTAAGTGTAAGGTTTGAAACCGGTTTATTTAAATTGCTTAAAACTTTTACATTAAAGTAACTTTCTTTTTTATATTTGACTGTAACATCATTTGCACGAACCTTTGTTGAAGAAGCATGTTTAACTACATGAATCTTAACAGTTTTATCAAAGCAATAATTTTTATTATTAACTGTTACAACAATTTTATGCACACCTAAGGATAATTTCCTTGTGTTGAATTTAGCAATACCCTTAGAGTCTGTTTGACGAGTGTATAATTTATATTTCTTGCCCGTATAAACTTTAATTTTAAACCTGAAATTTTTAATAGGATAATTATAATTATCAACAATCATTATTTCAAGACACTCACTCTTTTTATATGAAACTACTCCGCTTTGAGTTAAAACAGTGAATTTTGTTTTAACAATGTTTATACTTGATGTAGCTTTAAGACTGCTTTTATCATAAATCTCAACTTTATGAACTCCAACATCCAAACTTGAAATTTTGAAAGCAGCAACACCATTGCTATTGGTAGTCATAGCATAAGTATTAACCTTATTTCCAGAATATACATTAATTTTTATATAAAATCCAGATAAAGGCTCCTTATATAAAATACCATTAAAATAAGTGTTAGTATAAACTTTAACATTAAAATCAGTTTGATCCATGGAATATGATTTTTTAAGGGTGTCATATTCAATTAAATATGAACTCTCATTTATAACACTTCTACCATCATCTTCTAACTTATACGTATTGTTAGCATCAGATGAATTTGAATCATCATCAGTACTTTCATCTTCTTCATCATTTACCAATATAGTGTTATTAGCACCACTATCCATTAAACCCCAATCATCATTATCAGTATTTGCAAATATTGTAGAATTATCATTTAATGCTGAAATAGAGGTAATAGACATGACTATTGAGAAAACTATAATCAGAATAAACATAATTCTGTAATACTTAGTATACATGTTACCACCAAACAAATATATCATATTATGTCCACAAACATATTTAAAACTATTGTTTTTAGCACCAAATCGGCAAAAAATAAAATATATCTTTAAAAAGAATAGTATAATCAATTTTACAGTGATTATTTAATATTTGAATTATTTTCAATGTTTTTAAAAAAAATTACCATATTGATAAAAAATTAATGGAATAAATACAATTAATGCAATATTATTTTAACATTTATCAGAAGGGATTGGTCATACTATTAGGAATAATGTTAATTTCAACACATCATTCAGAGTTTAATTAATTAGATTCACATTAATCATATACTCAAATCCAATTTATCGTATTAAATTCATTCAAATACGTTAAAAAAAGAAGGGAAAGGTAATTCCCCATTTAACAATAATTTTAACATTACTGCTTGTTTACCATAGGACCATATCCGAAAAGCAATGAAAATTCATTTTGAAAAAAGCGAATTCGCCTGTTCTTGAACTTCACCGTACCAGTCAGTCTTATTGCCGACGTAATACATAATTATGGCCAATAATATTAAAAAGATAATTGATGCAACAGTTTCCCACAATTGAGGTGATGAGGTAGGTGTTATGATTCCCAACATCACAAACAGACTAACTGAAAAATTATTCGCAGTATGCAATGCGGAACTCACTTCCAACCCATTAGTTTTCCAGGTGAAAAACCCGAAAATCAATCCAGAAATGAAAATTTCAATCAATCCCAAAGTATTGTATCCATGAGCTATTGTGAATATGACAGATTGAAGAATTATTGCAACAATTGGTATTTTGAACCATGATCCGAATGTTTGCATGACCAATCCACGAAATGCAAATTCCTCTGCAATACATTGGAGAGGAAGAAAAACAAAAATTACAATCAAATATGGCAGTGAAAGTTTGAAAGTTCCTTCAGGGCCAGTAATGGCAGCAGTAATTGCACTAAAAATTATAAATAAAACTAATGGAATCACTAAAGCCTTAAGATATAGCTTAAAGTTCCATTTCCCACTTGTAGATATATAAGAGGAAAATGGTCTGTCCTTAACGATTTTAGAAGCAATATACAATGCAGGTATTATTATAATGACCCCCAAATCAGAAAAGAATTCTGCTAATGGATTATTTAAAACTTCATATCCTCCATTAATCAAGTTGTTTATAAATGCCTCACCAAATAAGCCGCTAAAAGTCTCCTCAACAACCACCTGAAATATTAACATTAGAATTAAGCCTATTATAAATACCAATATTGGCTTGTACCATCGATATTTCTCAAAAGTTCTTGGAAGCGTAATGAAATCAGAAAATTCCTTATTGTTCATAATTAATTATTATTTAATGAAATTATTTAAATTTTTCAGTAAAATAATATTTGATTTTAAAAAAATGTATCTTTAAATTTCGACTTGAAATTTATAAAAAAAGTAGAAAAAAATGGGTGTTTAACACCCTAAATTTAAATTTTATTGTTTACGTCTTCTTAAAGGTATCAATACTAGAATAACTAGTATCAACATCAATATAGGATTACCAGTAGCCTTATCGTTGATAACTGCCTTTATTGGTTTTTTATCATCCTTATGTATAGGAGTTGGAGTGTCATCATTATGAGGTTTAGTGTCATTGTGTGAATCAGGAGTTTTTTCTTCTGTAATTTCAACAACAGCACTGTCACTTACATTACCTGTCAGATTAGATCCGGCTACCGCAACATTAGTAACTCTGCCTGCTTCGAGAGCTTTGCATATGATAGTTAATGTTATGGATTCTCCAGGATTTAAACTGCCATCATAAGTGTATTTATCACCAGATTTGCTCCATCCATTACCGCTGAAAGATATAAATTCCAGTCCATCTGGGATTTCATCAACAACAAATACGTTGCCGAGTTTGCAATCGCCAGTGTTTGTTACAGTTATAGTAAATGTCACTAAGTCACCCACTTTAACTGTTTTTTTATCGGAAACTTTTTTAACGGTAATTTCAGGTACAAGCACATTTGTAACATTGCTTGAGCGTGCCTTTGCAGTGTCATTGCTGGTTAGATTTGAACCTGCAACCACTGAAGGCACCTGTTTACCTCCTTTAACTGTATTGAATTGTAAAGTATAGTTAATGGATTCTCCAGGTTTCAGTTCACCTGTATAAACAAACCTATTGCCTTTTTTGGTCCAATTTTCACCGGTAAATCCAGTGTAAACTAAACCATTAGGGAAATTGTTGTCCACATAAACTTCACCCAATACGCAGTCTCCGTCATTGGTTACAACAACTGTGAAAGTCACAGTCTCACCAAGGATAACTTCAGGATCATTAGATATTTCACGAACCTCTAAACTTGGAGTGTATACACGTACAGATGCTGTAGCATTATGATTTGTTACATTGTCCGCACTTACAACTACCTTGTTTGTGAAATTACCTGATCTTGTAGGTTTTACAATAACAATGAATGACGCATTTTCACCAACACCTAAAGAACCATTATAACGGAATTTGTTTCCGTCCTTGGTCCACTTAGGACCGATGAAACTGTCGTATGTTAAACCATCAGGAATAATTTCCTCAACAGATACTCCAGTGAGATCCATGTCACCAATGTTTTGAACAGTTATGTTGAATCTGGCTGTTTTACCAGTATATGCTATCTCATCGATTGCAACTTTAGTAACGTTTAAATCAGGATGATATACTTTTACGGTTACATTGCTCTTTTTAATTGTACCCTCTTCACTACAGTTTACTGTAGCGGTATTGTTAAAGGTACCTGTACGCAATGTTTCAACAACAATCCATACGGAATATGACTTATTGCAGTCTAATCTATCAACTTTCCAGATTAGTTTGTTACCTTCCTGTGTAACACCTTTGCTTGAGTTTACAAGTCTGAATGCATCAGTATCCAATGCATCAGTGATTACAACATTTGTAGCATTTCTGATTCCATGGTTTAGGACAGTGATTGTGAAGTTCACTAAGTCGTGCAAGAGTGCAACAGACTCATTGGTCTTTTTAGTGATTTTCAAATCAGGATTGAATACGCCTACAGTCACATTAGCCTTAACAACAGTCTTGTTTTCATCACAATTTGCAGAAGCAACATTTGTGAAGTAACCTTCACGGTCTGCTCTTGCCTTAACTGTGAAGTTATAGGATTTACCTACTTCCAATAAATAAATTTTATGATTTAAATCGCCTTCAATCAATGTTAACCCTTGTGGAAGAGTATCATTTACAATGACGTTTGTAGCATTGGAAGGGCCGTTGTTGGTTACGGTAATAGTGAATGTAATGATATCTCCAAGTCCGTAATCATTGTCATCTGCTACTTTCTTAACATCCAGAACAACTTTTGGAATGATTTCAAATTCATTGACAGTAATGATATACTTATAGTTCCTGTCTTCTGGATGATGTGCTCTAACTGTGTAATTACCCGGTGTCAATTTAAGTGAATCATCACCTGTCAACTTGAATGAGTGATTACCGTACAAATCAGTGAGAACTGTTTTTGTAAGGATAGTTTCACGATTCTTATTATTAACAAATTCGATTACAATAGGCATGTATCTTTCACGTGAATCCTGATACAATTTGCCTTCCTGAGCTCCTAAAACAGGATTAGTGTCTACAGCAGGAGTTCTTCTTATTTTTGAAGCGTCATCGTCTATAACGTATCCGACATCATTAAATGTAACGTCATTAACACCTTTAGCATTGTATATTGCGTTTAGGATATTGTCCCCAGCAACATAATTGTACACGTTGATTGGAATGTCATCCCCGTGATAAACCTTATTCGGAGTTGCATTTACTTCCAATACGTAAGACCATGCCTGGTTTTTAATGAATAATCCGCCATTGAATGAAGTGCCTGATGCATTATTGTATATTGCAGAACCGTTACGTGCCACATTATAGTCAAACTCATCGGAGTTGATCTTATTGTTGTTTCCATCAATATAGATTGCTCCACCAAGTCCGTCATCATCAACACCGGTAACTTCAAGATAAGCTCCTAAAATTCCAGGAGTTGTTTGGATGATTCTAGTTGACTCGTTTGTAGCAACTGCAGTGTTGTTATAGAATTTTGATTTTTCCACAACATTGTTTTCACCCGCAATATAGATTGCTCCACCTTTGGTTTTGTAATCATCACCTTTGGTAACTCTTATATCATATGTCGCATTATTATAATTGAAGTTAGAAGTGGAAATCTTATTTCCGTTAGAATCGATATAGATTGCTCCACCTTGAACCGCATAATTATAATTGAAGTTTGAATTGTCGATTCCATTATTTGGACCGTTCAAGTATACAGCTCCACCAAGAACAGCTTCATTGTATGTGAAGTTTGAAGTTGAAATCACATCAGCGCTTTCACCTTTAACGAATGCTGCTCCTCCACGTTTTGCAGTGTTGTTTACAAATTCACTGGTTGATATGTGTAATGATTTACCATCATTCCAGTTAATAGCACCACCATCATTTACAGCAGTGTTTTTCTCAAAGTATGAATCCTTGATGAACAAGTTTAAATCCTCACCAAGAGATGAATCCTGTAAATATACTGCACCACCGTTTGAAGCGGTGTTTTCAGTGAAGTTTGAATCAATTATTGATCCATCATGAGCGTTCCAGCATACAGCACCACCGTTGTTTTTAGCGGAGTTGTTTGTGAATGAGGAAGACTTGATATTTCCTAAATCAGCACCGTCGTTGAAGTGAATTGCTCCACCGTCAATGTCTGCACGGTTGTTTTCAAATTTACTGTTAATGAATGAATTGTTGTAACAATCTGCACGTCCAGGCACTGCACGTAAGTATACTGCACCACCGTGAGCTTTTGCATAATTATCAGTAAATATACAGTTGTCAACAGTACCGTTGGAACCTGTCCACATGATAGCACCTCCGTCACCGGAATTGCCCATTACACATGAAACTGTTCCGTTAGCCCTATTGTTTGTGAAATTGGAGTTTTTAATTATTCCTCCTTCTCCAAACCAGAACAATGCTCCACCATTGGATGCCGCACTGTTGTCGGTAAAGGAACATTCATCAATTGCACCGTCAACACATCCTTCGTGCCAGTCTATTGCACCACCGTTTACAGAAGCGGTGTTGTCATTGAAATTACATTTGACAAATTCACTGTCTGTTGCATTTTCCAGATATATAGCTCCACCCAAACCTTGCATGTTGGTAAAGTTGAAAGCGGAGTTGTTTGTGAAATTACATTCATAAACATTGGTATTGTTTACGACAATGAATATTGCACCACCTTTGAGTGCAGTGTTTTGATCGAATGTAGAATTGAAAATTGTTGCATTATTACCTTCTACATATATAGCACCTGCACCAATACTGTCATCTTTGTGAGTTGCAACAGCCTTATTGTTGACGAAGTTGCTTGAAGATATATTGATGTGTTCACCGATGATGTTAATTGCACCTGCGGTTGTAGGAATCTTTTTCAAATCGTCATTAACCTCAAATCTTAATCCGTCATGAGTAGCGTAATTGTCCTTGAACTGTGATTTATCAACCAAACTGTCCACACCGTCAATGTAACCAACACCACCGATAACCGCACGATTGTTAGTGAAGTTAGATCCAATAATATTTGTATCGTCACCTTCAAGGTAGAATGCTCCACCCTTAATCGCATGATTGCCTTCGAATGTTGAGTTGATTATGTAGTCGTTAGAACCATTTACAGCAATAGCTCCACCTAAACCACCATTCTTGAATTGACCATGTGCAGTATTGTTAATAAACTCAGATTCCAGCACATAAATACTGTTACCAGGAATATAGATTGCTCCACCGATTGTAGTCATGTTTTTCAATCTTTCAGTTTCCAAATTGAATCTCAATTCATGAGTAGCGGAGTTGTTGTAGAATCTTGAATGACCGAATGTCGCATCGGAATTTGCAATATAGATTGCTCCTCCCTGAATTGCACTGTTGTTTGTAAATTCAGTGTGATTTACATCATTCAATGTACCTGAGAAGTATAACGCTCCACCAATGATAGCCTGGTTATTTGTAAAACCTGTACCGTCAAGGGTTGTGTTGAATCCCTGAATCGCAATAGCACCACCATAACTTTCATTTCTTGTACCTACTGCAGTGTTCTTGTTGAATGTTGCATTGTAGATTAATGTATTGTTACCTACAACACCAATAGCACCACCGGCACAGTTAATGTTATGATATCTGCTGTCCAAAACAAAGGACAATCCTTTGGTTACATTGTTATTAGTGAAATTTGCATTACCAATATTTGTGTTACTTCCCCTAATGAAAATTGCTCCTCCGGTAAGTGCCTTGTTTTCAGTGAAGTTAGCAGTGTCTATAGTAGAGTTTGTACTTACACTTTCAATGTATATTGCACCACCATGAATTGCCTCATTTTTCCTAAAGGTATTGTTTATAATATCGGCCAAATTACCATCAATAGCAATAGATCCACCATCACCATTAATAGCATAATTTTTAACAAATGTATTGTCTTGGATTTTGGTATTATAACCTACAATATCTACTGCACCACCAACAATTTTAGTATTTTCCATACCAGTAGTGTTAATGTTTGCCATGTTGCGTGTTGCAGTATTATTATGGAATGTGGAATTACCTATAGTTACATCATTACCAATAATATATAATGCACCACCTTGCATAGCATCATTATCAGTGTAGTTTAATGTAGATGCTGAAATACCATTACCGTTAATATAACATGCACCACCAAGAATAGCTTTGTTGTTAACGAAATCATCAAGAGTGAATGTAATGTTTTTACCATCAATGTATAATGCACCACCAAAACCTTCAACTATACCACTACTGCCTAAACGGTTAGCACTATTGTTAATGAATGTATTGTTAGTCACATTAGCGAAACTACCAATAATATATAGTGCACCACCTGCAGCAATCATGGTAGCATTAGGTCTAACCTTATCTAACATGTGAGTTGCATTATTATTAATGAACAGTGATTCGTAAATATGTGCGTTCGCTCCTTCAATATAACCTGCACCACCTTGAATAGCATAATTGCTATCAAAAGTTGAGTTGACTATGGTAACATTTTCACCAATCAACTTAACAGCACCAGCATTGGAAGCATTGTTCAATTTAAATGTACAGTTATCAATTTTAGTGTTTGTACCGTTAATATGAACTC
The DNA here is from genome assembly GCF_902788255.1 of uncultured Methanobrevibacter sp. NCBI lineage: Archaea > Methanobacteriati > Methanobacteriota > Methanobacteria > Methanobacteriales > Methanobacteriaceae > Methanobrevibacter > uncultured Methanobrevibacter sp. The sequence continues at coordinate 21,753 of NZ_CADAJR010000005.1, read as the reverse complement.
CACCGGCATAATCCATAGCAAGATTGTTGAAAAATCTTGAATTTTCGATTATGGTGTTGTTTGCAACCAGATAATATCTGGTACCGTCAGGCAATGTCTTGAATCCACCTACAATATCGATTGCACCGGCATGACCATGTGCAGTGTTGTTAATGAATGTACAATTAAGTATGTAATTGTTACTTCCAAGAAGTGCAATAGCTGCACCACTACCATCACGATAAGAATTTTGGGAATGGTTTCCGCTTGCAACATTATTAACAAATATTGAATCTATAATGGTAATATTACCGTTGTGAGCCTCAATACCCGCACCGTAAACCGCCTGGTTGCCTTCAATGTAGTTGTTGGTAATTGTCACGTTAAATCCGATGATACAATATGCTGCACCGTGTACCGCATTGGTATTGTTTATGAAAGTGTTGCGATGTAAAGTAACATTTGTCGCTTCATTCCATATTTTGAAACAGAAACCCAGTGATTTTAAAGTTGAACTATAGTCAGCATTACCAACATTACCAATGAATACATTATTGGTAGCGTTGAATCCGTAAAAGATTGGACCTTCATCACTGTGTTTTGAATCGGATACAGCACCGCTAATTGCAAGCAATTGAGAAGCAGAATTATATTTAAATGTACAATTTTCCACAAGTCCTCCTGAATAGATAACTTCAGTGCTGTTTTGCGGATTTGATTGGAAAGCCATTCTAATAATGGTCTGCTTAGGATTTAATGTAATGTTTTCCAAAGTACAATTAATCAATTTAGACTTATAGTTTGGAGTCTTTTCATCACCTACAACAATAAATGAAACTCCTGTATCAGGATTTGGATAGTTTTCGGTTGCATTATAGTTAACAACTTTCAAACCGGTAATGGATGAGTCACCTCCACTTAAATCCATAAATCTGTAATCTGCACCATAATTGGATAGATCTACGGTTGAAGTTAGCCCATCAGTTTTGGTAGAACCGCCATATAAATGAATGGTTATCTCAAAATCTTCCAAACCTCTTAATGTGAAATATTGTGCACGCTCACCACTGCTTTTATAACCAGTACTGATTGAACCAATACTTCCCATTCCGTAATTTCCAGTGTATGTCTTATTATGCAAAAATACATTCCATTCTCTAACTTTTACAGCCTTATTTTGGATATATGTTTGATAAAGACCCCAGTATAAACTTTTAAAAAGCCTATCTAAAGGAACCTCATCAACGTTTATATAGCTAGAGTAATAATCTGCAATAATGTCATAATCTTTGATTACACCAACTTCATATAATGGTTGGTTCGGATTAAGAGTGATGTTTTCAAAAGTACAGTCCTTGATTAAATCCTCAGGCTTGTAACTTGGATTAGTTTCGTCACCTAATTTGATAAATGGAGTTGTTATACTTTCATACTTAGTCGCAGTGTGATCATTGACATTGAAGTTTTTGAAATTAATGCCAGTTATTGAAGAATTTGGAGTGCTGAAGTCTATAAGTGCATAGCTAGCACCATAATCCTTTAAATCCAGTGTTGATTTACTGGTATCGGATTCATTTGCTCCACCATACAAATGTATTACGAGTTTGATATTTTGTGCACCATTGAAACCTCCCAAACCGTTGAAAGCAAGATAATTAACACGAGAACCATCTGATGCATAACCTGTCTGAATAGTACCGTTTCCAGCATCCCCATAGCCTCCTGTGAAAGTTTTATTATTTAAAAATACTTTCCACTCGGTTGTTGGGGTTTTACCTTTTTGAACTTCCTCTTTTTGAATGTAATCCCTTATTCCATAAAAGATTGACTTGAAAAGCCTCTCCAATGGGACATTATCAACATTAGCATAGTCAGTATCATAATCGACTCCGTAGATAAATATTCCAGGAGTTATAGCACCTAATACATCTTCATTACTGCTTGCCTGCAAGTACTGAGGACTTGACTTGAGCAAAGCCTGTGAATCATCATTTTCAACATCTTCTAGGCAATCATCATTGATTATATTACTTTGCTGTTTAGGAGGCTGTTCCTTAACCATTTCTTTTTGCGGAACACTTGTCAAATTGTCTGAAGCATCAACAACTGAAACTTCCAAAGAATCTGCTGTTGCCTTTTCATCAATCTGAATTTCAGTTAGTGTCAAATTATTGTCTTCAATAGCCGTAATCGCTTGAACTGAGCATATAATAATAAAAATAGCCATTATCACGATAAACTTTTTGCCGTTCATTTTCGATTTTCACCCCCTGGTCCAGTTAATTATATTACAAAATGAATATACATCGGCATTAAATATATTCACTGTTATATTAATAGGTCATCACTTATATAAGTTTACACAATTTATAATAATTTATTATAAAAACATAACCAGTTAAAAAAATTTTACATTAAATATAAACAGTTAAGTAAAATATTATTAACTAAATAAAAAATTATAACATTCACAAATAAAATTAAAAAAAATATACTCTACCCATTACTTTTATAAACAAAGTTAAAAAAAAAATTAAAAAATTAAAAGAGAAAATTAAAAGGGAGAATTATTTTTAGAAACATTATCTCTGATTTTACCATGTGCCTTAGGGTAAAATCCAGCATCAGTGGATAATTTTCTCATGTTTTCCAGTATATCATTAGTGGGAATGCTTAAAGGACAATTGAGAGTGCACAGCCCACAAAGGGTGCACATGTACAATCCTGAGTTGAAACATGTCTCATCATCTTCAATGAACTTTGACATAGCAACCCCACGTCCCCCCAAGTAGTTGTTGAAGCCGAATTCATTACCTACCGCATTATAAACCGGACAATTGATTAAACAGTTTCCGCAGCCTATGCAGTAAAGGCATTCATCGATTGCCTCGCTTCTGCCATTATCCAACAGTATGACGACCACCCTTTCGGCACCATACATGTTTTTGAGAAGTTTTTTCTCAATATCTGCTGTCTTTGAAGGTCCGGATATTACATTCATATATGATGTTACATAGTTACCTGTTGCAAAAATGGTTTCAAGCTTTGAAACGGAGATTGCATCCTCCAATGTAGGTACAATCTTGTCAATTCCCGCTACAATGATATGCAGGTCCTTTAGTGAAACAATTGAAATGTTTCCTTCATTGTGAACCATCACGCATGACCCCTCTTCAGATGCTATCGCATTGGCTCCACTTATACCTACATTCGCATATTTTAGCCGGTCCAGAACGTCTTTTCTTACAACTTCCATTATTTCCCGAGGCACGGGATCAACATTTACGTCAAGGGACTCATTTACAATGTCGGTGATGTTTGAAACATTAAGATGTGAAGCGGGACCTGTCGGATGAACAGGTTTGTTGTCAACCTTTTTAAGCTGCAGTATCCTATCTCCAAGGTCAGTTTCAACAACATCAATTCCTTTTTCTTTTAAGTGATTCTTAAGGTCTATTTCACCCAAGGTATTTGATTTTGCCTTTGCAACAACTGAGGCGCCAAACTCATCAAGCAACCCGTCAATAATTTTTAAAGCTTCAAAAGAATTATCGGCCATTTTGCATTCAATATCATTGCGTGAAAATGATTCCAATAGCTGATTTATCAACTCATCCTTGTTTTCAATTGAGAATTTCTTGATTTCACGAACCCTTTTGACTAGTCTTTTAGTGGAAGGGGATTCCTTAATGGAGTCTGATCTGCTCTTGACTGTATTGAATGATTTTCTCATTGTTTCAAGTTCACTTTTCTTCATCCAAACCACCATATTTCACTAGAAATTCGGTCAAATCCAGAACTTCCAAATCATCATTTTCCAGATTAAGCTTACAAAACGGACAAGCGGTAATCAAAATTTCACAACCGGTATCTTTAGCCTGGCCAATTCTTGACTTGGCCAGTTCATCTGCAATTTCAGGATAAGCTGATTTCACTCCACCACCCGCTCCGCAACATAAGCTGTTTTCGCGATTATTTTCCATCTCAACAATATCCGCCACGCTTTCAATGACACTTCTCGGATCGTCAAATATCTCCATGTGCCTTCCCAAATGACATGAATCGTGATATGTGACATTGAAATCCTTTTTTGAAAAGTCAAGTTTACCTTCAGCAATTAATTGCCTTAGCAGTTGTGAGACATGCATAACATCAATGTTTTCATAATCCTCCTTAAGAGTCTTATAACAACCTGCACAGGAAGTTAAAACGGTTTCATCCTTAAAAACTTCACTATTTTTTTTAATTAACTCTTCAGCATCATTTAGAAATCCTGTTCTAAGCAAGACTGAACCGCAACATGACTCATCTTCCAAAATATGATAATCGACACCTGCAAGATTCAGTAATTTCTCAGTTGCATCTTGAATAGATGGCTGTTTTTCTCTTGCGGTGCATCCTCTAAAATAAAGCATTATTCTTCCTCTTCATCATCAAGAGTTATCTCATTGTTGATAGCGGTTTCCTTAACTATCTTGTTGATTTCATCCTGCAATATATCAATTCTATTAAATAATGCAAATATTATGTAGAATAAGACTAAAAACACTACAATAATGATGAAATCCAATCCACGGGTTATACCGAACAATTCCGCAAAGTGTTCACTAGCATTTGGGAAGATTGAAAATATGATAACGAATATCCACAATACTGTCCATAGGATTACTGTTATCAAGGACTGTTTCTCTCTTAGGTACCTGTAAAAGAACCATAAGATAGCCAATATGGATATTATTGGGAATAATACTGAATATAATAACATTTAATCACCTAAAACTGATGTCTAATCATTTGAATTAAAATCTTTAATGCCTCTTTGGAATTTGTTCCCTTAGCCTGTGTTTCTGGAGTGTAAATTGTTTTAATTGGAACTTCGGCAAATGGAATATTATTGTCATGGACTTCACGTATGAATTCTGATGAGATGAGATATCCTCTCGCATTGATATCAATTTTTCTTAGAGCTTCAAGAGTGATTGCCCTGAAACCGGTCTGTGAGTCACTTACTTTAGCTCCATAAAATATTCTAGTCAGAAGGTTCATAACCCAGTTTGCAAAGTTTCTTGTAAACGGCATGTCTTTCAATGGCCTTACACCAATCACCGCTTGGGCATCACCTTTAACCAATGGAGTTATTACATTGTCCAAGTCCTCCGGGGAGTGCTGACCATCTGAATCCATGCTGACAACATATTTCGGATTGAACTTGAAAACAGCATCGAAACCTGTCTGTGTTGCAACACCCACACCTCTGTTTATCATAAGAGAAAATATATGAATATTGTCCGGATATTTCCTTTTTGAGTCTTTTATGACATCCATAGTATTGTCTGATGACCCATCATTCACTATGATTAGATTATATCCTTGACGAGCAATTTCTTCAATAACCGGCTGGATTCTTGTTGCCTCATTGTATGCCGGGAGAATAACAAATGTATCCTGCTTATCCTCTTTTGTAATTTCAAATTCCATATTGCACCTAATTATAATGGTCCTGCATCCTCTTTTCCTTCACGCATACCCATACCTGCTTCTTTTCTCATTGCTTTTCTGTGATACATCATCTTTATCAGATTTTGTGCATGTTCACGAGCACGGTTTTCTGCAAGTTTTGCAAGCTCAACCGGATCTTCCTCTTCATCTTCATGGACAAAAACCTCCAATATGTGAGTGTTTGTCATGAGCTGTGCGTTAATCAAACCGGTTGATGCCTCATGAGCACACATCTTATCCTTTTCCATAGGTCCCGGCATTCCAAGTGCCATTACAATATCACAGTTTTCTTCTTCAATGAGGATTTTTGCTGTAACCGGCAGGTCTTTTACACCAGGAACTGTCTCTCTGATTATTTTTAAATCATAAGCGTTCTTTTTTAGCTCATCTATGGCAGCACTTGCCATGTCAAAACGAGCGAAAGTTGTATCACAAATTCCAATCCTCAACATATATTCACCTTAAAAAAAAATATGTTTTTTAAAATATAAAAAGTTAGTTGAAAAATAATTAAGTATTATTAGTTATTACTGAGAGTAATACTTTGTGATTTATATTTATGAAAAATTTTCGAATTAAAAAAAAATTAGTTTTTACCGGCAAGTTCTAAAAACTTATCCCTTGCCTCATCAATTGTTAACGGATAATCTCCACCCATATCAAAGCCATCAGCTTCGAGTTTTTGGAATAATTCTGTAACAATAGGCACTTTCAGATTAGCTTGTTTTAAAATTTCAGGTTGAGCGAAAATCTCTTTAGGAGTACCTTCAGCAATCAATTGGCCGTCCACCAAAACAAAGACCTTTCTTGCATAGTTAGGCACCAGATCAACCTCGTGAGTTGAGATGATAATTGTAATTCCTTCATCATTCAGTTCTTTTAGAAGTTTGGTCAGATTAGTAACCCCTTGTGGGTCAAGACCTGCTGTAGGTTCATCAAGAACCATTATTTCAGGTTTCATTGCTAAAATTCCTGCAATTGCAACTCTTTTCTTTTGACCTCCACTTAAATGATGAGGTGCTTTTTTCTCAAAACCGCTCATTCCGACACGTTCCAGAGCTTCCTCAACTCTGTCCTGAACCTCTTCCATGGAAAGTCCCAAATTCAAAGGACCGAAGGCAACATCTTCCTCAACGGTTGGAGCGAAAATCTGATCATCAGGATTTTGGAAAACTATTCCAACTTTCTGTCTGAATTTAAGCAATGACTTCTTGTCATATTTTAACTCCTCTCCATCGATAAAGACCTGTCCTTCATCAGGTTCATAGATACCATTCAAGTGTAGGAACAATGTTGACTTACCTGCACCGTTCTTTCCCAAAAGTGAAACCATTTCACCCTTTTCAACTTTTAAACTTACTCCTTTTAGTGCTTGATAATCAGAATTATATGAATATTTTAAATTTCTTACCTCTAACATAATAATTACTCCCTTTTTCTTGGTTCATATATAGGCAATTCACCTGTGTATCCTCGAGCATCTAAGGAATGTTGTAATGTATCACTTTTATCAAGAGAACGTAAAAATATTGTACTTGCAAGTGCTCCCAATGATTTAAATGAATTCCAATAAGAATGATAACCTAATCTAGTTTCCTGCGCCTTCTGCATTGTGTCAATTTCATTAAGGAATATGAATATTGAATTGTACATCAAAAGCGCAATTTCTATTACTATCTTTGGCACTTTTAAATTTCTCAGACAATTTAAAATCCTTGCAATCGGTGTTGTTAGTGCTAGAAAACCCAATAAAGGCAAACATCCGACAACTCTGAAGAATGTGTAAACACCATAGTGAAGTGAATCGGTTGTAACCACTATACCGAATATTCCGGTTTCATATATTACTTCTCCCTTACCGAAGAAGAATATTAAAAAAATACATGTCAGTACAACAAAAGTCATAGGAATTGACAAGAATTTCAAATAGGAACGAAAATTGATTTTAGCTATTGCTAAAATTACAATAGACATTGCAACAAAGATGAAAATATCAAAATACAGATTATCAAGAGCCAATGTTAGAATTAACAAAAATATTGTTACAAACAATTTAAAATAAGGATTTGATTCCGTTAATGCATTGTGATGCGCTATATAATCCATATCAAATTTCATATAAATCACTAAAAAAAATAGAAAAAATAAAGAAGATTAATTATTCTTCCTTACCTTGGCCTCTCCAGTAACCGAAGAAGTAACCAATGATGATTGCTCCTATAGCTGCTTGAAGAGCGAATAATAAACTTTCGATTTCACCGCTTGGTGGTTCCCATATTGATGCAAACCATGGTTTGAAATTGGTTGCTTCGATAGCTTCACTAGCTGCATCATCTGAACCTCCAAAGTATCCGTCATCTTCTCCATGACCACTGAACATTATTAATGGTGCAATGAAGATAATAATACAAACTACCGCTAAAATAATTAATGTTGATGTTTTCATATTTATCACCTTATGCTTCATTTGGAGCTAATGCACCAAGTTTATCTAACAATTTTGGTTTGTATTCTTTTAATCTGTCCCATATAATTACAGTTAAAATACCTTCACCAACAGCTAATGGGATCTGAGTTATTGCAAAGATAACTAAGAAGTTAGTCAATGATGCACCAAATGTTGGAGCAGGGAATGCTAAAGCTAATTGGAATGAGGTAGCAACGTAAGTTAATAAATCACCTAAAAATGCTGCAAAGAAAACAGCAATAGTTGATGAAATACCAGCTTTAGTTAATCCTTTGTATACAACCCAACCAATAACAGGTCCTACAATACCCATTGAAACAATGTTTGCTCCTAAAGTGGTTAATCCACCGTGAGCAAGTAATAATGCTTGGAAAATAAGTACAATAGCTGCGAGTACTGCAGTTACAGCAGGACCGAAGAGTGCTGCACCTAATCCGTTACCACAAGGGTGTGAACAACTTCCAGTAACAGAAGGTAATTTCAAAGATGACAATACAAACATGAATGCCCCACTTACAGCAAGTAATGCTTTTGATTCAGGGGTTTCATCTACGATTTTTTTGATCTGATAAATACCAAAGGCCACCACTATGATTGCAACGACAAACCATATGATACACCAGTTCAATGGCAAATATCCTTCCATAATATGCATAAATTTTTTCCTCCAAATTATATCAAAAAGATTTGATTAATTACTCAATAAAAATTTAAATTTAAATTAAAATTTAATAAAGTTTTATTGATAATGTTATTATATTAGTTATTACATATAAATGTATAGGAAAAAGTAATACTATTTAATTAGGCAAACCTAAAAATTTTATGTAAAAAATAAATGATGGAGATTATATGAATATAAAAAATAACTTAATTTTGGCCCTCGATGTCATGAGCGAAGGTGAAGCCGTCGAAATTTGTGACTCAATTAAAGATTACATTGACACAATAAAGATAGGATATCCCCTAGCACTTGCGGAAGGTCTCGAAATAATCAACAAGCTAAAGGATAAATTTGGATTTAAGGTAATTTGTGACTTTAAGGTAGCGGACATTGATGCAACCAACTCAAAAATATGTGAAGAAACCTTCAAGGCGGGAGCAGATGCAATAATCTGTCATGGTTTTGTTGGTAGTGACAGCGTTCAGGCATGCCTTGATATGGCAAACAAATACGGTAAAGAGCTATTTTTACTTACAGAAATGTCCCATCCAGGAGCAAAAATGTTTCTGCAAAAGAATGCTGATGCAATAGCTGAAATGGGAGTTGAAATGGGAATCAAAAACTATGTTGCTCCGGCAACAAGGCTTGATCGTCTGTCAGATATCAGAAACATTGTTGGAAAAGATGCATACATTATATCTCCAGGTGTTGGAAAACAGGGTGGGGACGGCAGAAAAACCTTAGAGATTTCAAATGCGATAATTGTTGGACGAAGCATATATGAAGCGGAAGACCCACAACTTGCATGTGAAAATTTGATTAAATCTCTTTAATAAAAGTAAAGTTTTTTTAATAAAAAGATATAAAAATATTATTGTTCTTATTATCATTGAACAAATTAACTAAACGGAGGAAAAAGCATGGCAAATGAAGTGACAAAAATGATTATGGAAACTATTTTAGCATTAATCACAACCGCATTTGCGTTCGTTGCAGGTGAAGCATGGAACAGTGCAATCCAAGCTTTAATTGAATAAACTATTGGAACTGGAAGTGCTTTATCAAGTTTATTCACCTACGCTATCATAGTAACAATCATTGCAGTTATCGTTACTGTACTCATCGCAAGAATTGCTGGTAGAATGGGTATTGAAACCGAATAAACAAAAAACAAAAAGGAATTTAAAATTCCTTTTTTAACTTCTTTTTTTAATTAATTTTTAAAAACAGCTTAAATTCATATAAAATTTAAAAAATAATATACTAATCACTAATTTTATCCAGACAAGCCGCATAAATCAATGGGAATATAACAGTAACATCCCCTACAACGCTTGCAAGACTTGATCCGCATCTTGCCTTAGCCCATGACTTTGCCTCTTCAAGAGGTGCGCCACCCAAACTGCCCGCTTCAGGCCTGTCCATTGTAATTTGAATGGCCGCATCCAAACCGCCCTTAATAACATTGGACGCAAGAGTGTAGTGTTTTGTGAGGCCGCCTCCCAAAAGGATTGCTCCAACCTTTTCGGCTTCAAATACGATGTCTGAGAGATAGTGCATGTCCGCAACGGCATCGACTACAAAATCATGATCCTGATTGAATATCCACAACTGCAGACCCATCATTGAATCAATGAGCCCCGGAGCAAAAATAGGCACCCCATTACGGGCGGCATTTGCAACAAATGAATTTTCATCATCAATCATAAGTCCGACTTCATATAATAATTCCTGAATGGAAATATGTGACCTTTCAGAGGCAATCTTTTCAAAAATCTTTGTTATCTCACTTTCAAATATTGTAAAATCATCAGAACCGACATTGATATCGGCAATTCTTCCGATTCCCTCTTCATTTAACTCCTCATCATCCTTTCCTTCATGGCGATAATGGGATCCTCCAAAAGCCTCAAGCAAATCATGTGTAATGTTTGCACCGCTTGATATGATTAAATCAACATGACCTTTTTTAATCATTTGGGACACTATATTCCTCATTCCTCCAGGTATTAAAGGACCGCCCAGGCTCATGAATACCTTCATGTCCTCATCTTTTATCATTTCAGTTAAAATATTGCAGGCTCTTCCTACTCTACCTGCACCCAAAACACCTGAATTATCAAATTGATTGATTAAATCAATTATTTTCATGTCTTCAGTAACATCAATTTGGTTAACTTTCATTGAATCACTTATTTTGTAATAATTGGGAATTGTTTTAAATTTGTTATGCTGTCAATTAAATCTGTTCTTGTTACAATTCCAAGTAATGTTTGATTGTTGTCTGCTATAATAAGTCTTGAAATTGATTTTTTAAGCATTACCTCAATTGCATTGGCTATCTTTAAATCCTCATTTACAATGACGACATTAGTTGACATCAGCTCTCCAACAGTTTCATTTTCCTTATCTTCAGCTATCGCATTGACCAGATCGGTTAAGGTAAATACTCCTACAATTTTTCCATCTTTCATAACTGGAGCACCATCAATTTCCAGTTTGGCCAATTTCCGAGCAGCTTCCTTAACGGAACAGTCCATTGAAAATGAGATTACATCACGGCTTGCAATGTCTCCCACAGTCTGTTTTGGAATACTTCTTATAGTTTTGGTATCTACCAAAAGGATATTGTCCATATCGTCCCTACCTACAATAGTGCCCATTACTCCCAAATTGTTAACTGGAGTAGGACCTATTCTAACCTCATCACCTAAATTCAAGTCCTTGATACTTCCTAAAACCTTAATGGCTGCTTCACACTCAGTAGGTTGAGGGATACTGGTGAATTCGATTTTAGCAACAGAAACATCCTCGATTCTTTTACCGTTTTTATAAATCGGCACATATGAATCATCATCTGAGACTGAAATGTTTAATGAATGATATGCTTCAATAGTAGGTTTATATCCTCCACGAGGGCCCGGTACCCCTTTAACTAAACTTAAACTCCTTAAAGCTTGCATTTGATTACGGATAGTTCCCGGATTTCTATTCATAACTTCCGCAATGTCTTCACCCTTAATAGACTTACCATTTGAGGATTGATATAAGTTAATCAGGGTTTGTAATATTTCTTTTTGAACAGATGTTAACATGATCTTCTCCCCATCCATTTAATATAATAATCTATTTATGTCAAATATGCCTTATAAATTTAATGATAAATCATGATAATTTAACATCTAAAAAAATAAAAAAAAGTGAAATGATTATTCAATCAACTGTTTTAAATCATTTCTGATAATTGAAGTTGCATCAAAGCCTTTAATTGCATCAACCATTTCAGGGAACTTTGCCTTAGGAATTAAAACATTGATCTGTGAAAAATCAGAACCCGGAGTGATGGTAGGCTCATCTGCACAAAGCTTGTTGCCAATAAGATAATTGGATACCTCTTCAATTTTGGAATTTGCAATGTTGAATTTTACATCAAAATATTTTTTAGCAGTTATTGCACCCAAAAGCTGTTCATAAATCATTTTAGCCTTTTCAAGCTTTTCACCTGTGCAGCTGACACCGGCGTAAAGACCTGCTGAAGAATGAAGAATTGTTTCAAGTTCCTTCAGACCTGCCTTTTTAAGACTGCTTCCGGTTTGGGTATTATCAACAATCAAATCAGCGCCCTTCGCAATATACACCTCAGTGGCACCATCGGAGTTGATAACCTGCACCATCTCATTATCACCGTCAGTCAGACCTCTGACCTGTACGAATGGCACGGAATCCCCATAGATTTCTTTATATACCTCATTTTCCATTATATGTTTTCTTGTCAAGTTTGGATACTCAGTAAAGCACAATATAGGAGTTTTTCTATCACGGTTAGCATCAAAGAATTCTGACAGGCTGTTATATGGAGAGTCGTTTGGAACGGCAACAATCAAACGGGTCTTACCATAATCCAAATCCCCAATTTTAACAGTGCTGGTTTTCCTTAAAACTGATTCCTCTTTAACCCAGTCTTCACCAACAATAGCAATATCAACCATTCCCCTGTTCAACTCAACGGGAGTGGATTGCGGACGAGTCAGAAATGCTACGATTTCATCGTCATTTTCAATAGTGATTTCATATGATTCATCACCAGGCTCATAACCTTTTACTTCATAACCAGCATCAACGAACAATTGATGAGTATTTCCTCTTTTAACGTTATTTAAACTTCCTTTTGGAAGTCCTAAGATAATTTTGTCATTCATGTTAATACCTACAATAAGATTATTCAATTAAATATTTAAGAATTTGGATATTTTAAAAAAATAAGTAAAATAAAATTTACAAAAAAAGAAAAGAATTAGTTGTGATATGGTTCACAACTTTGTCTGTTCAATTCATGCTTATGTGCGTGCATATGCTTGATTCCATTTTCTGTTTCAATTTCATCCAAAATGGTTATACCCTCATGAGAATGGGAATGCTCACCGTCATTGTGGAAATGATAGTGGGAATGTTCAACATTCTGTGAGTCTATTTTTTTGATTGAATCGTCGAAATGTCTGTCATACAGCAAAGCCGCATTCAATACAACCAGACAAGATCCTGCATTATGCACAATAGCTCCTGTAACCGGATTCAATAATCCGAGCACTGAACATATTATTGCAACCGCATTGATTGTCATTGACATTGCAATGTTCGCCTTAATTGTAAACAATGTTGAGTTTGATAATTTTTTAAGGTAAGGTATTTTTCCGATATCGTCACCTAAAAGCGCAATGTCTGCAGCTTCAATTGCCACATCACTTCCCATAGATCCCATTGCAACACTCACATTGGCTGTTTTAAGAGCTGGTGCATCATTAACACCATCACCAATCATACATACCTGCTTGTCTTCATTTTTGAGTTTTTCAATCCAGTCGAGTTTTTCCTGTGGCAGCAGGTTACCGTGAACCTTGCTTATTCCAACCTGGGAAGCGAAGTAATTAGCAGTTTCTGGGTTATCTCCTGTGAGCAATATACAGTCAGTTCCCAATTCATGTAAACTTTCAATCATGCTTTTGGAATCTTCACGTATCACATCAGATAATCCGATCAATCCAACAACCTCACCATCTAATGCAACGATTATTGAAGCTTTACCTTCGTTTTTCAGTTGACTTAAACTGTCATCAACATTTACTTCAATATTATTTTCTTTGATAAATTTGGAGTTACCTGCATATATCTGACCATAAGAATTTTTACATGAAACACCCTTTCCAGGATACATCTTAAAATCTTTTGGTTCTTCAATATCTATTTTAAGTTCTTTTGCATTATTAACAACAGCTTTAGCCAATGGATGTTCACTTAACTTTTCACAGGATGCTGTGAGTTTAAGCAAGTCAACTTCAGTCAAATCATCTTTTAAAGAGATAACATCAGAAACTTCTAAATTACCGTAAGTTAATGTTCCAGTCTTATCAAACACTATAGTATTAAGTCCACCCAGTGTCTCCAGGGCCTCACCTGACTTAATCAGTACCCCATATTTTGTTGCCTGACCGATTGCAGCCATGATTGCAGTTGGTGTTGCAAGAATCAATGCACATGGACAGAATACAACCAGAACGGTCACTCCACGCTCAATATTTCCAGTAATCAACCATGCAGCAATTGCAATAATCAATGCAACTGGAACCAACCATGTTGCCCATTTATCGGCAATCCTTTGGGTTGGAGCCTGCTTTTCATCAGCGGCCTTTACAAGATCAATCAGCTTTTGAAGTGAAGAGTTTTCATCTAAACTGGTTGCCTTAATGTCAATAGCTCCGTACATGTTCATTGTTCCACAAAATACATCATCACCCACTTCCTTATCTATTGGCAATGATTCACCAGTCATGATTGACTGGTCAAGAGATGTTGTACCCTTAACTATCTCACCGTCGACAGGTACGTTTTCACCTGGAAGGATTCTTAATGTATCTCCTATTTTTATATCATCTACCGGAACGATTTCTTCTACACCATCCACAATCCTTCTTCCGGTTTGTGGAGTCAAATTAATTAAATTTCTTAAACCTTTTTTAGCCCTTTCAACTGTCCAGTCCTCCAAAAGGGCACCTAATGCCATAATCCATGCAACTTCACCTGCGGCAAATATTTCACCTATAAAAAGTGACGCCACCATTGCAATTGCAATCAGTAGCGCAGATGAAATCCATTTTTCACGGATCAGTCTTGTCATTGCAAGAAGTAACATTGGAATTCCACTTATAATTACTGTTCCCCATGCAGGATTTAAGTAAACAGGAGTGTTAATTCCAAATATCATAAATATTACAGCAATCAATAGAAATATACCTGAGAGAATAGTCATTTTCAAGCCAAACAGAAAATCGGTTATTTCATCAATCACATTTACACCTTCTTTTGATAATTATTTTAGAATGGAAAGTATTACTTTTTTTTAATTTATTTAAATACTCAGTATTACTATTATATCATATGTAAAAAATAGCATATAAATTTTATTACTTTTTTTGAATTCATTTATATACTCAGTATTACTGAAAAAAATTTTAAAAAAAATAGCTGTAAAAAAAAATTATAAAAAAAAGATAGAATAGCAAAACTATTCTTTTTTAGAAGGTTTGAAATTCATACACTGTTTGACATCCAACAGTAGCCCATCATGCATCTTACAGATTATTTTGTATTTGTTTCTAAATTCCAAATGTTCACAGTCATCACAAATCATAATATCACAATTTAATCATTTCATTGCCAAATCCATAATGCTGAACGGGTCTCCCTCTTTTCTGGCAGCAGGCGCACCCATACCAAATGCGGATTTTGCAAATTCCTTATTCATCCTTTTGGAAACCTCACCGAAAATCATCTTATAAGCGGTACATTGAGGGTCAACCGCCTGCGGAGTCTGATATGCAACAATTGCATTATAAGGACAGCCTCCTTCGCAATATTTGACATACCTGCATTTTTTGCAGTTTTCATCAACATATTCTCTGAATTCCATGAGTTTTGCCCATGCATCAGACTGTTTTAAATCATCAAAACTAGGATTGGTTGCGACATTACCCAATACATATTCAGGCATTCCAACAAAACGGTAACAAGGATATATCGAACCGTCTGAGCCTACAGCCAAAGTTGTTCCAATACAGTCTGCAAAGGTACATAATGTTCCACGTCTTCTCAGGGAAGATTTGCAGATATGGTCCAGATCCATGATTGTAAACTTATCCAAATCATATAGGTATTTATCCAGCCATTCTATGAGGAGCTTTCCATGCTCTTCCTGGTCAAGTGCCCACGGATCGGCATTATCCCCTCTAAGTGAAGGCAATGCAGCATGGATTTTCAGGTTCATCTTTTCTCCCTTAAAGAATTCATACAATTCATCGGAGAAATCCTTTGAATAATCAGTTACAGTTAAAACAAAATTAATGATTAGTCCCTTGCTTTTAGCGAGTTCATAATTCTTCATTGTCTTGTCGAAATAACCTACTCCCCTCTGATAATCGTTGATTTCCTTTGGTCCGTCGATACTTGTACTTACAACAACACCATACTCCAAAAAGAGGTCAATCATCTCCTCTGTTAAAAGCCAGATGTTGCTTTGAAGTGAAAACCCTTCCAGATTTTCCAATGTTGATAATTTTTCCAGGGAATATTTATAAAAGTCATAACCTGCAAGGAGAGGTTCCCCACCGTGGAAAGTGAAGTGAACCTTATCATCTCTAAAATCACTTAACCATTCAACAATTTGATCTATTATTTCAAAATCCATCATTTCTTTCTTATTTTCAGATCCCCAACAATATTTACAATTTGATGGACAATTAAGTGTAGGGATAATCATTACATGAAATGTCATTTTAACCGTGTATCTTGTTTAGTTCATTTAATAGTTGTTTTTTCTCATCAGGATCCATATTTTCATTTACGAAGAATATGTATCCGCATTCTTCACATTTAACAGTGTCCATTTCCGCATGAGCCCTGTGATTGTCTAACATTTTTCTGTGAGCTACCTTATCTTTTGAACCGCATTTTGGACACGGTGCTATTAATTCTTCCAATTTCATTTTTTCACCAAATAAATATTATTTTTTTGAAGCATATAATTTTTACTTATTAATTTCAACGATTTAAAAGCTTTACAATATATGAATATGCAGGAATTCCAATTGACTTTGCAACAGGCAGAATATATTTCAAACCAGGCAATTCAAATTCCTTTTTGACCTTCTTAAGCTCGGAAATTATATCCAGTTTCTGTGGACATTTTCTAAGGCACTTTCCACATCCATTGCACAAACCGGCATTTCCTGCCTTACCCATAATTCCTCCGACATACTGGTAATAATCCATGAATGATTCATTTATAAAACCCTTATGGTCAAACAAATACTTTTCATTGTAAATCTTTAAGCATTCCGGAATATTTACACCACGAGGGCATGGCATGCAGTATCCGCAGGTCGAACAGTTGATTTTCAAGGCATTTTTCATGACCCTTTTAACCAGTTCAACAGTTTCCAGTTCCTCAAATGTCATTGACATCGGAGAGGTTGTATCGGCAACGGCCAAATTGTCATCCAACTGGTCCATGGAATTCATCCCCGAAAAGACACAGCTGACATTTCGGTTGTTCAAAACCCATTGCATTGCCCATTGTGCAGTTGTTTTATTTGAATCCGCTTTGGCAAATATTTCTTCAGCTTCCTTAGGCATTTTTCCTGCAAGAATTCCGCCCTTTAAAGGCTCCATTACAAAAACACCCATGCCCTTTGAAGCTGCATATTCAATGCCTTCAACGCTTGCCTGAACATTTTCATCAAAATAGTTGTACTGCACCATTACAACATCCCAATCATAACCGTCAATGAGAAGGTCAAATTCCTCCTTGACACCATGATATGAAAATCCTACATGCTTGACCTTGCCCTCACTTTTGGCCTTGTTTAAAAATTCAATCAAGCCTTTCTTGAGCAGTTTGTTGACGGTTTTCAAATCAACGGAATGAACAAGGTAATAATCTATACAGTCGGTTTGAAGTCTTTTCAGCTGTTCATCCAGAAAGTATTCCATATCCTCATACTTTCTAACATGAATTGAAGGAAGTTTGGTACATATCTTAACCTTATCTCTGTACTCACCCTGCAGTATCTCACCTAAAAACTTCTCGCTATCCCCATAGAGATATGCGGTGTCTATAAAATTGACCCCATTATCAATTGCATGATAAATAAGTTCGGAAGCCTTTTGTCTGTCAATCTTTCCGTTCTTCAAAGGCAGTCTCATTGCACCATAACCCAGGGAAGAGACCTCATCGCCTGTTTTTTTGATTATTCTGTATTGCATATTATCGTCTTATGACCACATTGGTTTTCCAGAGGTTTTCACAGCATCCTCCACCGTTCTACAGCCAGGATACCAATATTCCTTGAGTTTCCATCTAGGCTTCTCTAATCATTTCCTTCATGTACTCAATTAGGTCATCTTTAGATTCAGGATCATCCATTGCAAATTCAATTGAGGTTTTAAGCCATTCAAACCTGTTACCGATGTCATAGGTTTTTCCTTCAAATGTCACACCATAAATGGAATCCAATTTGGACAATGCATCGGTCAGCTGGATTTCTCCTCCCACACCAGGAACAGTTTCATCGATTTTGTCGAAAATATCCGGTGTCAATACATAACGACCCATTATGGCAAGGTTGGATGGAGCCTGATGAGCCAGCGGTTTTTCAACAAGTTTTTCAATATTGTAAACGTTATTTTCTACCTCATTTCCTTTAATGATTCCATATCTTTCAACCTTTTCTCTTGGAACCTCTTCAAGGGAAATTGCTGATGCTTCATACTTTTCATAAACATCCATCAACTGTTTGGTACAAGGAACCGGTCCTTTTGTAATTGAATCTCCTAAAAGCACAGCAAATGGCTCTCCACCTATATGCTTTTTAGCACAGTAAATTGCATCTCCAAGCCCTTTTTGCTCTTTTTGTCTTACATAACAAATATCCGCCAAATCAGTAATGGCGCGCACTTGTCTTAAACGGTCATCTTTTCCCGCACTTTGCAGAGTCTGTTCAAGTTCAAAAGATTTGTCGAAATGGTCTTCAATTGATCTTTTGTTTCTACCAGTCACAATCAAGATATCGTCAATTCCTGAAGCAACTGCCTCTTCAATAACGTATTGGATTGTTGGTTTATCATAAACTGGCAACATTTCCTTAGGTTGCGCTTTAGTAGCAGGCAAGAATCTTGTTCCGAAACCTGCTGCTGGAATTACAGCTTTCATAAATTATCACCATAAATAGTTTATTAATATAATCTTTGGTTTAGATGTTATAAATAAATAATTATTAATTTGAAAAAAAAGAGGATAAAAGTAGTTATTTTTTAACTACAATTTTATTTGAATTTGTTAAGCCATTATAAGTTGTCTTGATGATATATTTTCCGACCTTCAATTTTTTTGAAACCTTGAATGTTGCAATACCCATTTTGTTTGTTTTGATTTTATAGGTCTTGCCCTTGAACTTGATTTTGACAACTTGATTTTTATAGGCTTTTCCCTTGGAGTTTAACACTTTAACCTTGAATTTAGCGGATTTCTTAACCTTTTTTGATAAGTTTTTAGTTATCAATACGCTTTTGACTGTAATCTTGTTTTTGACAATGACATCACCGCACTGTGAAAAGACTGTGTATTTTCCAGGCTTTTCTTTGATCTTTAATGTTGCAATTCCATTATCATCAGTCATGGCGTAATATTCATGGTTGTTGATATAAAATTTAACATCCTCAAAAATCGCCAACTTCCCATGCTTGTCATAAACCTGAATCCTGAACTTGCCGTTGGAGTTGTAGTAAACTTCCAAATTCTTTGAGATGATTTTTTCAAAAGGCCTTTCGGTGCTTTTCACCAATACGAATGAACTGTTCAGCTCCAAGTCATCAAAGTCAGACACATTATCTGCACTCACATACCAGTATTGGACATCATCAGGCTTTAGATATTGATCGGGATTATTGATTGAATCTCCCCAATAGTTATAATTTGCATCCAAACTGTCTGAATAACTGTTAACAACCCTTCTCCCATCAGGAGACATTAAAATTGAATTTCTAATGGTTCCGTTTTCACCTGCCCAGAAAATTCCATTGTCGCTTATGCCCCAGTTCATGAATTTTGATGAAAATATAAATCCGTTTGCGCCTCTCCATTCAACGGCTGAACCTGTCCATCCTCCATTGTCCACAAATGAAGAGCCTATAATCTTACCGTCATTACCTCTCCAGGAGATTGCACCGCCACCATTGGGATAACCGACATCATTGTTGTTGAAGCTGCAATTTGCAACGGTTCCCCCATCACCTGCCCATAGTATAGCTCCTCCCTGATTGATACGAGCTCCCATAGGTCTTACGCGATAAATGTGAATTATGGAACCGTCCTCATTGACTATGGTTTCTTCCTTGTCGAAGGGATCATCCTCGATTCCCCTGCCTGTGTTGTTGATGAATGTGCAGTTTTCCAAAATGCCGTTTGCACCGCTCCAGTAAATGGCGCCGCCTCCGACATCAGACCTGAAATAGTTTCCCAAGGCGTTTCCATTGACAAATCGAATGTTCTTTATAACAACATTGTCCGCTGTTACGTTGAATATTCTTGATGACTTCTTAGCATCGATTGTGTGTCCTGCACCGTCTATTGTCACAGGCTTGGAAATGACTATTTCCTTATCTGTGCCGTTTTTATATTCATAATCTGAATCTAATGTAATTGTGTCCTCAGTATGGTTGATTTTATCTGACAGTTCATTAAAACATGGAATGTCAGTGCCATTAGATTCATCTGTGCCATTTTCATTAGCGCTAACTGCTGAAAGTGTCATTATCACTAGAAAAATCGATGCGAATAAAATTAGGTTATTTTTAAAAAATTTCCGAGCAAATTGATTCATAATAATATATTATTGAGTTATGGAATATAAAAATTATTTCTAAAAAAAAATTTATATAAATGGTGCGGGGGACGGGACTTGAACCCGCGAAGGGACTGACCCACTAGGCCCTCAACCTAGCGCCTTTGACCGCTCGACCACCCCCGCATAAAAACAAAAGTAGTTATTAATGATTATATTTTTTAACTTATATAAACTTAACTATTTTAGGCCAATTTTATGGTGACTTCCATAATCTTTTCATTTTTTAAATCTTCAATCAGATCCTTATCCAAATCACGTGCTGCCTTGTCCGCCCTAATCATCAATGTACGTGAACATGTAAAATCACTGGTACGGCACACGATGTCAGTCGGATGGGTCAGAGTCAAGTTTTCATGACCGAAACCATTGATTTCATCATGACCATTTTCAGTGTCCAAAATTACAGTTATTTTAGTATTTGAATCAGCTATCTTTTCTTTAAACTCCTCTGGAAAGTTCAGCATGGATTGATCGGCACCAGTGCCGATAATACAATCTGCAGTAGGTCCGATTTCAGCATCCTTAGTTACTTCAAATGTTGACTTGTGAAGGGATGTGACATTTTTATGACCCTTGCTTTTAAGTTTGAAAATCATAATATAATTTAGATTTAAAAAACTAATAAAATTTTTGATGGCAAATAATTGAATCAACGATTGATATAATCATCAATTATGCCAAAACTGATAATTATTTAACATCACCAATTAAAATTATTAATTGAATGCAAAAAATACAATGATTACCATGAAGGGATGTTTACTGTCTTGTAATTAAAAATGATGAAACAACAAAAATCAAAATTGGAAAACTTGGAAGACTAGATTTCAAAAAGGGATATTATGTCTATGTAGGTTCAGCAATGAACGGACTTGAATCAAGGCTTAAAAGACATTTAAGCAACAAAAAAAAGATGCATTGGCATGTAGACTACCTTTTGAAAAAATCCGAAATCACCGATATAATCTACAACGAATCAGAAAAGAAAATAGAATGTGAACTATCACAGCACATATCATCAAAAACAAGCAATATCGAAGGCTTTGGATGCTCAGATTGTGAATGTGACAGTCATTTGTATTACTTTAAAATTGAACTTCCGCCAACTTTTAAGAAGTTGGGGATTCTCGATTTTTTAACATACCCCTTGTTGAGTGGAATGTTAATATTTTCGAGCCGATACCCGCGCA
>NZ_CADAJR010000004.1 GCF_902788255.1 uncultured Methanobrevibacter sp. | reverse complement strand
GTTAAAACTTCTAAATTATAAAAAATAAGTTTTAAGAAATAACTTATCATAACTAACTTTTAACAAATAAGTTATATTTTATAACTTCTATCTTATAAATTATTCGTTTTCACAAATAAGTTATTAGTTAACACTTGCAAGTTATAGGTTATATGTAATAAGTGAGAAGTTATAAGTTATAAGTAAAAATATCAAAAGGTCAATTCACCAGGACAATTCAAATAAAATTGCTTGCATTTTATGGAAGTTATATTAAAATAGATTACCTAAAATTTAGCAATGGAAATTATTCTAAAAATCAGCAGGTATTGTTTCAAATGAAAAATAATTTCAACAATAGTGAATATTCAGGGAGCATACAGCTTAAAAAAAATTAGCAAAAAATAATAAGTTATAACTTATAACTAAAAAATATTAAAAAAAATAAATGAAGGATTATTTTGCGTTTTGCATAGTTCCTTCAAAATAGCTTGCATATCCTTTAAGGTCAAGCATTCCGTGACCTGAGAAGTTCAAAACAATTGTTTTTTCCTCACCAGTCTGTTTACATTTCAATGCTTCATCAATTGCAACTTTAATGGCATGTGTAGTTTCAGGAGCAGGTACAATACCCTGATTACGTGCAAAGGTAATTCCAGCTTCGAAACAGTCCTTCTGATGAGCAGATCTAGGTTCAATGTAACCCTCTTTAGTTAAAAGAGAAACGATAGGTGACATTCCATGGTATCTTAAACCACCAGCGTGTACTGATGGAGCAACAAAGTCATGGCCTAATGTAAACATCTTAAGCATAGGAGTAAAACCGTTAGAATCTCCAAAGTCATAATCGTATGTACCTTCAGTCAAGGTAGGACATGCGCTAGGCTCAACAGCAATGAACTGGGTATCGGAGTTTCCGTCAATCTTGTCCTTGATGAATGGGAAGAGACATCCTGCCAGGTTACTTCCTCCACCTGCACATGCAATCATCACATCAGGTTCCTCTTCAGCAATTTCGAGTTGTGTCTTCAATTCCTGACCGATTACTGTCTGGTGAAGCATTACATGGTTCAATACACTACCTAAGGAATATTTTACCTCATCATTTTCCAGAGCCTCTTCCATGGCTTCTGAAATAGCCACACCCAATGAACCAGGATGGTCTGGGTTTTCAGCCAATACCTGACGGCCCACTTTTGTGTTTTCACTTGGGGAAGCGTAGATGTCGCTGTCATAAATGTGCATTATGTTTTTCCTGTCAGGTTTTTGGTTGAATGATACCTTTACCATATAAACTGTACAGTCAATGCCCAAAAGGTTACATGCAAGGGACAGAGCTGTACCCCATTGGCCAGCACCGGTTTCGGTGGTAAGTCTTTCAACACCTTCCTTTTTAGCAAAGTATGCCTGAGGGATAGCTGAATTTAACTTGTGTGATCCTGTTGGAGAGGAATCTTCCCTTTTAAAGTAAATCTTTGCAGGAGTGTTGAGGTATTCCTCCAGTTTGTTTGCTCTGACCAGCGGGGAAGGTCTTCCCATTTCCATATATAATTCCCTTACTTCCTTTGGGATGTTAATGTATCTGTCAGTAGCAAATTCCTGTTCCAAACCTGCTTTTGTAAATGCGAGTTGTAAAGCTGCGATTTGGTCCTTGCCTTCACTGTTTTTAGGGGCAGGAAGAGGAACCGGCAAATCGGCGAGCATGTTGTACCATTGCTTTGGCACTTCTTCGGATGATAATTCAATTTTGTAAGTCATGTATAATAGTATGAAAAATGTACTATTTAAAACTTTGTTGTACAAAAATGTACACTTTAATTATTAATATTATAAAAGACAATTAAAAATCATGAGAATTTTAGCTATAGATGTTGGAACCGGAACCCAGGACATAATGATTTATGATACAGAAAAGGAACTCGAAAACTCAATCAAACTAGTTCTTCCCTCCCCGCACTTATTCATCTCACAGAGGATAAGGGAAACTGAAAACGATATCTACTTTACCGGAGAGATAATGGGCGGAGGAAAGATTAAAAATACAATTCTGGAACATATGGAAAAGGGATATGACGTGGTTATGGAGCCAACATGCGCTAAAACAATTCGTGACGACATAAAACAGGTTGAGTCATTTGGAATAAAAATTGCCGATGCTGATGAAGACTATGACAGCTACACCAAAATAGCACTGGGAGACATAGACATAACAAAACTCTCTGAATTCCTACTTGGATATGATCTTGAGTTTGACTTCGACAAGATTGCAATTGCGGTACAGGATCACGGCTACAATGAAAACATGGGCGACAGGGACTTCAGGTTTGAAAAGATACGTGAAAAAGTATCGGAACCTATCACCCCGCTGGAGTTCGGATTTATAGATGAGATTCCAGAATACTTTACAAGAATGAATGCCGTAAGACGACAGGTTGAAGGTGAAGGAATAGAAGTCATACCGCTTGTAATGGATACCAAATTCGCTTCAATAGCCGGAATGTGCTATGACGAAGTCGCATCAAAGCTCAACAGTTTCATTGTAATCGACATTGGAAACGGACATACCACAGCAGCATCAATAGAAAACGGCAAAATCCAAGGGGTCTTTGAACACCACACATCTAGCCTGACAGGAGAGTCCCTTGAAAGATATATCAAAAGGCTAGCCTCAGGAGAGATTACACATGAGGAGGTCTACAATGACCACGGCCACGGTGCCCACGTATTGAATCCTATATCAGAACTGGAAAAGGTTATAGTAAGCGGACCTAAAAGGGAACTGATTGAAAAGACAAATCTGGATTGGCATCATGCGGCTCCCGGAGGGGACGTTATGATGACCGGAACCGTAGGGCTAATAAAAACAATACAGGACAGATAATATGTTTAAGATGGATTCCCATATTCACAGCGAGTATTCACCAGACTCTAGTTCAAAAATCGATGACATCCTAAGGGTTGCAAGAAGGGAAAATATAGACATCCTTGCAATAAGTGATCACAATAATGCAGATGCATATAATGAAGTTTACCAAAAAACCAAAGGCACAGATATATTGGCAATTCCATCAATAGAAGTTTCTTCATCACTAGGCCATATCCTTGGTTTTGGGTGTGAGGAAAATATACCTCGTGACCTATCACCTCAAGATACAATAGACAGAATTCATGATTTAGGTGGTCTTGCAATAATCCCTCATCCGTACTGCTTTTACAGGCATGGCCTTCTTTGCAAAATTGACCATAATGAGCTAAAAATAGATGCTATAGAAACAAAAAATGCAAGATTCATACTAGGATATTGTAACAATCGAGCAAAATATTTAGCAAAAACTGAAAATATTCCAACATTAGGTGCAAGTGATGCACATTACTGGGAATTTGTGGGTGACTGCTACAGTCTAATCGATTGTGAAAAAGATATAGATAGCGTTTTGAAATCTATAAAAAAAGGAAAAGTAGAGGCTCATGGAAAAGGTACAAACAACATTCTGCTGTCAAAGTACCTTTTTGAACGTAGAGTTTTAAAGAAATTTGAATGAAAAGGTTATTCTTTCTTTTCAATTAAAATTTCTATAATAGAAACATTAGTTTTTTCGTTGTTGAAGTTTTCGATTTCTTCTGTAGAAATTTGAATGTCTGTAACGTCTGCTTCAGGAACAAACCTATTTCTTACAATTTCAGCAGCATCGACAGCACGACTAATAGCCTTTCCCCTTGCTCTTAAAAGAACACTGTCTGAGCCTTCATTAAATTGTGTAACAACTGCTAAAACATAATTCATGACCGGTTTGCTACCTACAAAAATTGTATTATTTTCCATATTAAACTCACCAATATAACATTTGAAAATCAATGTATATAAAATTTTACATAATTTTAATAAAGTAAATTTAAACAATAAAATAAAAGTTGAAAAAAAATTTAGAAGAAAGAAAAAAAAATAAAAATTATAAATAAACAAAAAAAATAATTTAAAAGAATATATAAAAAAAAATAAAAAAAGTTAAAGAATAATTAAAAATTATGCTCTTTTAATCAATAACAGTTTATTCATTGAGTCCAAAACCGCCATGATACTTGCCATTACAATGTCCTGATTGGTTGACCTACCTGTAGACTTGTTTCCATCGGCGTCTGAAGTAATCACAAAAACCTCTGCCAAAGCGTCGGTACCGCCTGTGATAGCTTCAAGATTATATTCTTCAAGTTCTATATGCATAGTGTCCTGGACAAGTTCACGAACAGCACCAATGGCAGCATCAATAGGTCCGACTCCGGTATTTGCCTTTTCCTTTTCAACTCCATCGATTTCCAGTTTGACTGTGGCTGTAGGTGAAACGTTGGCACCCATGGAAATGCTTAATCCCTTAAGGACTATCGGAGTTTCCTTAGCAGATCCGAGTTCGGTAATTGCAATAGCTATCAAATCATCATCGGTAACACACTTTCCACTGTCACCCAATGCCTTGATTTCATTGAAAACCTTATAGAATTGACCCTCATCAAGGTCAATATGGTACTCCTTCAATTTTGACTTCAAAGCATTAGCGCCGGTGTGTTTACCCAATACGATACGCCTTGAATGCCCGACCATTTCAGGTGACATCGGCTCGTAGGTGGCTGAATTGTTGAGGATGCCATGAACATGAATTCCTGATTCATGTGCAAATGCATTATCCCCAACAATCGGCTTGTTGACAGGCATCTTCACACCGGTCAAACGACCGACCAAAGTTGATAAACTGTATAATCTGGTAGTGTCCAAACCTAAATCTATTCCATATGAAGCCTTAAGTGTCATTACAAGTTCTTCCAAAGAACAGTTACCGGTCCTTTCACCCAATCCGTTGACTGTAACGTGAGCCTGATTGGCACCGCACTCAATGGCTGTTAAGGTATTGGCTGTAGCCAAACCGAAATCATTATGGAAATGAACACTTATCGGCACATTGAAATTATCCTTAATGTCGGTTATTAGCTCACGGGTCATGATAGGTGTCAGAATACCGACCGTATCAGGAATATCCAAAAAGTCAACGCCTGAGCTGACCGCTTGTGAAAACACGTCAAAAAGAAAATTCCTCTCGGTTCTTGTTGCGTCTTCAGCTGAAAACTCGACTGTCAGGCCATGGTCCTTTGCATATTCGATAGTTTCAGTTGCCTTACTGATGATTTCAGACTTTGACATTTTAAGCTTATAATCACGATGCAACGGTGAAGTTCCAATGAATGTGTGAATATATTCCAAATCAGCATCCAAAACCGCATCAACATCGGACTTCAATGATCTTGAAAGACCGACCAAAGTGGAATCCAAATCCAGCTCGCCTATTTTTTTGGCTGATTTGATTTCACCTTTTGATGAAGCAGGAAAACCGACTTCGATTTTGTCCACTCCAAGGTTGTTGAGTTTTTGGGCAATCTGTATTTTTTCATCTACTGTAAGTGCAACTCCGGGGGTCTGTTCACCGTCACGCAGAGTTGTGTCAAAGATATAAATCTTATCGGCAAGATTCATACTTTCCTTCTTGATTATTTCGATATTGTCTAACATTGAACTTCACCTTAAACAAATATAATTTAAAAATTCAAACATATAAAAGTATTTAAAAAAAAGAATTGGAGGATAGAAAGTTATTTTCTACCCTTTACTTTGCGAACAACAACCAAAACCACGATAATAACGATAATCAATACCGCAATTGAGTAAAACATTTGTGTTGAACCCGGAACCTCATGCTTTTCGATGTTTATTGAATAGACATGTCCTGAATCGTCACCGAAGAAAAGGCTGTTGCCGTTTATCACCGGTGAGGATGTAATGGCTGAGTTGAAAAGGACTGTTCCCGGATTGTAGGTGAACACCTCATCACCGGTGTATTTATTCAGCACATAAAGGTATCCGTTGTTACATCCGAATGCAACCATATTATCCTTAAGGGCTGCGGTTGACTGTATCTTGTCACCGGTATGATGACCCCATTTGATTGTTCCGTCACGGATATCGAGGCATGTGAAGTTACCATCATCAGAACCTATGAACACATTGTAGTCGTGTTCATCGATGGTCGGTGAGGAGATAACCTTGTTTTTCAAGTCCTCCTTCCATACAACATCCCCCTCGGATTCGTTCAAACAGTATATTGAACCGTCATTGGATGCAAAAATTACTGTCTCGTTAACGTATGCAGGGGAAGACAAGATCTCATCACCGGCAGTGAATTCCCAGTTGTTGCTCTTGTCGGTGCCGATACTGTATAGCTTACCGTTGGTGGAACCTATATAGATTGTATCATCCACAACAATAGGAGAGGTCTTAAGTTCACCGTCCAGTTTCTTGTCGAATTCCTTCTTGCCATCCTCATTTACACCATAGAGGTGTCCGTCATCACTTCCGAAGTAAGCCACATCCTCATAGAAGAACGGTGTTGAGGCAACATTGTCACAGTCAAATTCCTTTATGACCTTGTGGGAGTTGATGTTGACTATTTTAAGCCCCTCATCACATCCGATATATAACTTGTTCTTGTGAACAATCGGTGAAGAGTTGGTAGATGATTCCAAATCCAGTTTCCATTCTTCCTGACCGTTTTCCATGTCGATTGCCTTCAATATTCCATTTTCAGAAACTACATAAATATAGTCCTTGTAAATTGCAGGGGATGAATGGACAGGAGATTCCATGTTGAATGTCCAGAGATTTGTTACAAAGTCCGAACCTTCGTCCCTGTATGCATTATGATCAATTCCGCCTGCAAATGAATCCCAGTTTGCCGCTGCAACGGGACTTAAGCACAAAATTGCTATGATAAATAAGATAAATATGTTTTTATTCATTTGAAAACCTCCTATACATCCCTATTGAATCGTTTTACACCTATGATAAAGAAGAGAAGTGCAAAACCTAAAAGTATTACAAGATCTAACCAGACGTCCCCCAGACTTTGACCCTTGAGCATGACACCCCTCATTGCATCATTGAGATAGGTCAGAGGGAAAATGTATGCAAGTTTCTGTAAAATCCAAGGCATTGTTTCTATCGGATAGAATACGCCTGATACAAACATCATCGGCATTGAAAACGGCATGACAATCTGGGCGTAATCCTCCTGGGTGGAGGTTCTTGCTGAGAAGAATATACCAAATGAAACGAAACACAGGGCCCCTATTACAAGAACGATGAACGTCTGCAGTATGCCTCCCTTGATACTTACGTTGAATAGCAGAATGGCCATTACAATCAATATCAACGCCCTTAGCAATTCAATCAATAGTTTTGCTGCAATTTTACCGCCGATAACTGTGGCAACTGAAGTAGGAGTCATGAATAGCCTTGCAAGCTCACCTGTTTCACGCTCACCGGCTATTGTTGCGCCCATACCCATCATACAGCTGAACATGATGGTCATACCCAAAACCGCAGGCACCAAAAAGTCGATGTATTTGATGTTGCCGTAGATTCTGTTGATATGCAGACTTATGTCATCCTTGAAGTTGCTTAAAGAGTGGATAATTGACGGCTCGATGTCCGCATTCTGGGTTGATACGCTTGTCTGTGAAGCGACCACATTTGACAGCCTGTAGAAAATTCCTTCAGTTGAGGATGCAAGAATCTGTGATGCCATCTGATCGGATGAGTCCAGATACAGTGTCACCGATTTCTGCTGCGAGGAATTCTCGTCATAATCCGAAGGAAGAATTATTGCTGCCTTGACTTCACCAGAATCGACACGCTCCTTTCCCTCGTCAAGATCATCAATTACCTCAACCACCTTATATGTTTCAGTGCTCTTGATGGTGTCCAGGGTCAGGTCGGTGAGGTCCCCATGAGACTGGGAAACGACAAGAATCGGCAGGTCGGTCATCTCTCCTCCCATACCATAACCAAAGAGCAGAATCATTATTATCGGGAATGCGATGATTGAAACAAGACGACCAGGGTGCCTTTTAAGTGAAATCAGTTCCTTTTTAATCATCCACCAAAACTTATTAAGCTCTAGCATCTTCATCCACCTCCGCTGTAGCCTTTATAAAAACATCCTCTAGGGAAGGTTCTTCAGTGTAAACTGATTTTATGATACCTCCCTCTGAAATGACGTCATTTAAAACACTATGAACCGCCATGTCATCAAAGGCATCTATCCTCAAATTGATACGGCCATTTTTTGCCACTTCCACATCATTGACATTGTCATTTTCTCTGATTTTTGAAACAATAGCCTCATCCTGATTTTGAAGCAGAAATGACATTTTCCTTAAGCTTAACTTTTCCAGATTATCTGAAGAAGACTTGTCATTTTCAGAGTGAATCTGGGACAATGCATCTGTCAATTCCCTTTTGTTTTCCTCCAAAAGAGAATCCTTAAGACCCTGCGGTGTATCATAGGCAACGAGGTTACCTGTATTGATGATTCCGACATTATCACAGAGCATGTCAACCTCATGCATGTCATGAGAACACAGAATTATTGTATGTCCGTTGTCGTTTAACTCTCTAATCAAATCCCATAATGTACGTTTGGTTGTCGGATCAAGCCCGATTGTAGGCTCATCCAAAAACAGGATGTCAGGCCTGTGAACAAGACTGGCCACAAGTGAAGCCTTCTGCTTTTGTCCGCCTGAAAGCTGTCCCACCCTTTTGTCACGTGCGTATTCGATGTCCACCAGTTCCATCAAATCCTCGATGCGTGAGTCACGTTCATCCTTTGGGATTCCATAATAATCCGCACATAACTGGGAGTTTTCCATGACGGTCAGGTCCTTGTAAAGGCTTACCTGTTGGGGAACCATACCAAGGAGGTTTCTCACCTCATCGGGATTCTTTTGAACATCATAGCCTCCAACGGTGGCACGACCTGAGGTCGGCTGAATCAGACATGTCAGCATCTTGATGGTAGTTGTCTTTCCAGCTCCATTAGGACCCAGCATTCCAAAAATACTTTTTTCTGGAATTTCCAAGTTAAGAGAGTTAACAGCTGTAAAGTTGTTGTTGTAAACTTTTGTAAGATTTTCAGTCTCAATTGCGTTTTTCATTGTTAATCTCCCTGCCGGTCAAATCTTCAATATAATCTATCCATGATGGATTGGTTAGAATTGAAGCCATATGATTTCGAATATTTTCCAAAACCATTTCTCCATCATCGGTTGTTGAATAATATTTGACCCTCTTGTTATTTTCGTTGACTTTCCATTCACCAGCAATCAATCCCTTTTTCTCCATCTTGGACAGGATCGGATATATCTTACTGGAGTTAATATTTACTTCACATTTTCCTCCTTCAAAGCTGAAGAAATCCTCTAGTCTCTTCATGATTCCATAACCATGAATAGTTTCCTTGGAAATAATCCATAAGATTAAGTTATGGGTTATTCCATTTGTAAAGAACTTCAACATCCTTTCAGGGGATTTTTCAATATCCTTTTCATCAGTCATATTTCACCATATGTTAAAAATTGATATATATTAACATTTATTATATAGACATCGCTAATATATAAATATGAAACTCGGATTTACAACACTTGCAGTTTTTATGGAACCAACTGAGGACATCATCAACCTGGCAAAAAAACATGACTTTGAGATAATAGAAATATTGGCGGAAGACCCTGTATACGACAAGGACAACACCCCATTTATAGACTGCGGCCTTGACATTCGCATACATGCGGCAACCGTTGACATCAACATTGCAAGCATAAACAAGGGAATTCGTGCTGAAAGCGTTCGCCAAATGATCAAATGCGGACATTTTGCCGAGGAGATTGGAGCAAAAACAATAACAGTCCATCCGGGAATAATAGGAAGAAACGAACCACACCTCAGAAAATGGGCTTTGGAGATGTCAATAGAAAGTATTGGAGAAATCATGGACAACACCAATGTCGAGGTATCAGTTGAAAACATGCCGGTGCGCCAGAAATTTTTGGGAAACAAGGTTGAGGAAATAGAGATGATACAGGAAGCTACCGGCTGCAGCCTGACAATAGACACCGGACACGGAAACACCTGCGGAAACCTTGAAGAGATGCTGTCCTTAAAAAACATAAGCTACTGTCATTTGAATGATAATGACGGAGTCAAGGATTCACACATTCCTCTTGGTGACGGAACTCTTGACTTGAATCTGCTTAAAAGGATTGATACCGCAATAATTGAGCTAAACAACTTCGACAATATACTCAAGAGTCAGGAAGTTATAAAAAAAATAATAAAATAAAAGTAGAAAGGAAATTAATTCCTTCTACGTAAAATTGGTATTAAAACCAGACATGCCAATAATGCTATTAACGGATTTCCGGTGGCATGTTTTTCAGATTTTGCCTTTTTAACAGGAATTTCTTTTTTATGATTAGTTTTTACTGTTATATTAGTTTTAGTTTTGTTTTCAGTTAGGTTATGTGAATGTTTAGGAATAGTTTTATTTGAAGTAGTATTGGTATCATTATTTTTGGAAGTAGTAGTGTTGTTGCCTGGCGGAGATGTTACGTTAGTTTTGTTTTCTATTCGATTGATTACATTCCAAAATACTTTTAAACCTCCGTCTTTAGGACAAGTAAAATACTTAACAAACTCGGAAAGAGTAACTGTTACATTTACCGGAACTTTAATCTCACGAACAATATATTCGTTGGGATCATTTAAAACCCAATATGCATTTCCATCTCCAGCTTTCATTTGATATGCAGTTCTATATGTTAAATTAGTAAAAACATGCCTCCAATTGTTCTCTTTAGTGATATTAACCGTTTGAATTAATTTATATGCTACAAGTTTGCCATCTTTATCCGGGATTAAATATATATCCCCATCCTGATTGGGGCCAATAATCGGATGTACGGGAGGTGGACATGGTTCTGATGGAAAGTCTTCATGAACATAAAGTTTATATAAAAATTGAAATTCCACATAAGTAATATTTCCTGAGTAATTACCATCCCATACTTTCTCAACTATCAAATTAGCATAAGGAGTACCATCCTGACCTGGATGGGTAGGACCACAACCGGATAATTTATCATTGCCAGAACTTGAAGAAATCTCATCGTCAGGATTAACAATAGCTAATTTATCCTTTGAATCATCTTCACATTCAATTTTTTCGATATCATTTAAAGAAGACTCCAATAAACCATTTTGAGAATCTAAAGATAAATCAGAACAATTAATGTCTTCACCAGCAGAAACCATATTGAAGCTAATTAAACATGTAATCAAGAATATTAAAAAAATACTTTTTTTAATCATAAAATCACCTTACCTTGTTACCTTAGCAGTTTTTGTAACCCTTATTTTGCCATACTGGGCTTGATATTTTACTTTTTTACCAATTTTAATGTTTTTAAAATATGATTTTTTGATAGTGACTTTTGCAATGCCTTTGTTGTTGGTCTTAGCTTTAAAAGTTTTACCATTGAATTTAAATGTGATGAATTTTCCTTTAATGGCCTTTTTATTAATTTTTAAAGTTGCTGATAATGTTAACTTAGAAGCTGATCTTTTAATTTTGATTTTTTTAAGAACTAATGATTTAACTGTGTTAGTATTGGTTTTATCTGAAACTGATTTATTATCAATAATTTCTTTAGAAGAGGAATTATTAAGTAATTCTGTGTCATTTGATATTACATCATTCTGTTCAACAGTGAAATTAATAATTTTATAATAGTTATGATTGTTTCCCCTAATTACAATAGTATGATTTCCAACTTTTAAATTTGGAATAGTAATGGACATATTATTCAAAAGATTATGCTCCCTAATTATTATAGAATCATAATCAACTGTATATAATGAATCCCAATAAATATTTAAAGAGATATATTCATTTGAAGGATTATGGATTTTGAGTTTAAATTCTTCCCCATATTTTAAATTTTTAGTAAAATTAACATCTAAATCAAATTCAGATTCACTCCAATGTACTTCATAATTTTGAGTAAATGTAAAATTTTTACTTTCAAATTTTAAGTAATAATAAGAAGTAGGAACTTGATCATTTTTAAACTTAAACAAAGTAGTATTATAACATGTTAAATTTGAAATAACCTCTTCTTCGGTATATGAATCCTCCCCAAATACTGGTTTACTTACAGACAATACTCCTTCAGAATAAGGAATTACAACGAGTCCACTAATCTCTTCTTCACCTACCACTTCCTCCTCAAGAATGATAGAAGGTGCTAGAAAGTAATTAAATGAAAAAATTTTAAGAGGATATTTTGAATCTGAATAAGATAATGTGATATTATTTAAACCAAGTAAACAATCATATTTAGAAATCTCTATGATACGACCATTAGCATAAAATGTTTTATTATTCACTCTAACATTTATTCCAGATTTTGCATCATAAGGTAAGTTAACAAACATTACTAAATTTAAACCTCCAAAATCAGATACCATTCCATCAAACATATAATTTATATTTACATTTCTTATTATTGAAAATTCCTTATAATTTCCGCCAAAATACGAAACCTCAACAGTATTACATCCAATATTTAAATTTAGATTATCTTCTAAAAAAATATCTAAATAATCTTCGTTAGGATGTTTATTATAAATTTCGACATCATTCAATTTAATAGAAATATTTCCCTCCAAGTCACTAGGCAAATTAGAAATTTCTACAAGAGGATAATTATGGCCTAAATTTATTGATTTTGGAATATACACATTATTCTCAAAAGAAGACTCTGGATCACTTAAGGATTCATCGCAACCCTCTTCTAATTTTAAATTTCCATCATAATCTTCATTTATATCTTCATTTGTAGCTTCCTGCACATCTTGAGTTAAATCAGCATTTTCTACCAATTCAATTGATTCTTCATTATTGTCAATAGCTGTTAGATTTTCTAAAGACATGTCTTCAGACGCACTAACAACGCTTAACGTTGCAAGAATTACTATGCAAAAAATTATTAAAAAATTTTTAAACTTCATTTTCTCCTCCAAAAACGTTTATTAAATTTATAATTGTGTAACTTATTATATAAAATTAATGTTTACAAACATTAAAAATAGAATAAATTAATTAAAAAATATACAATAAATATTTTTAAAATATATACAATTTTTAAAAAAATATAAAAAAGTATAAAATTATTATAGAATATACAAATTTTAATAAATAATTAATAATTTTTACAAAATAAGATAAAATTTTAAATTATTACACATTAGTATAAAAAAATGAAATAAAATAATATACAATTGAAATTAATGTAAATTATATTTAACAAAAAAAATTAACACACTTATAACTTATAAGTTATCCTCAATAAAATGCAGTTATAAGTTATAAGTTAACAGTTATAAAAAAATTTAAGTTAAAAGTCAATCTGAGTAACTTCAAAAATATCGGAAATCACATGGTCGGTCTTGCCCATAAGCTTAGGAGAAACCTCCTCCTGCTGTTCAATGGTCAATACACTGACATCAGCCTTTTTAAATGCCAAAACATCATTCAAACCGTCACCGACCATCATGACCTTATAGCCAGCATCCTTTAGAATTGATACGACCTCACATTTTCCACGTGTTGAAACCGTACCGTAGGCATTGTCCTCGGGAACATCAAGCATGCCTGCCAGGCGATTGATTGCGCCCTTCCTGTCTCCTGATGCAATATATATCTCAATTCCACGGGATTTTAATGTCTCTATTGTTTCAAATACCCTTGGGAAAAACTTACCCGCTGAAGTGATGGTATATGCAACCTGACCCAGGTCCATGTCGACTATCAGGGCAGAGCCGTTGCACAGCTCAAAGTGGGGAATTTTTTCACCCAAAATGTCAAAGCCGTCGGTGATATCGGAAACGGTTGTGGAAGTTTCATTGTCCAGAATCTCCTTGACTTCGGCCTTTGAAACCTGACGGTTGGAAAAGCTGACATCAAAGTCTATGTCATAGTCCTTGATAACACGGGAAATTAAGGTGTTCGGATCCAAATCAAGTAACTTGTTGGTGTTGAACTGGAGAACTACAAGAGCCAGAGCATCGGCTGAGTCAATCAAATCGAGGGAATTGATATTTGTAAAAATTTCCCCATTGAAGACATCTTTAATGACCCTGTACCTTTCGATTAGTGTTCCCGAATTGTCAAATACAATAGCTTTCATTAATCTTTAATCTGAAAGTAATATATAATAAACTTATCAGCACCGAAATTGAGTAGATTTAAATAATCTTAACAAAAAAATTAATTATTATGAAGAAAGGTTTGAAAATTTTTTTTGCTTTGTTTTTATTGTCCTTTCTGGTAGGTTGTGCATATGCAGGTGATGAAAACTCAACCGAAAACGCTACAACTTCCACCAACAAAACCAATGTTACTGTTGCTCCAAAAGTCATCCTGAACATTACAAAGACTGTAAACGTTACCCAAGTCCATGTTGGCGATCTGGTCAAGTTCACAATAACAGTTAAAAACACAGGCCTTTCCAATGCTACAAATGTCGTCGTAACTGATAGATTGGACTCAGCATTCAGGTTCAATTCAACAAATTGCGAAGAATACTGCAGTGTAAATGGTCAAAAGATAACATGGACAGTTCCAAAACTTGAAAACAGCACTTCAATTGTCATTGAACTTGTAGTTAGAATCACCACCAACGGCACATTCTCAAATGTGGCTACTGTGAATTCCACAGAAAATAATACCAATGTTCCTTCAAATACCACTAGCGTTACCGTTGATCCGAAGGTTGTTTTAAACATTGCTAAAACAGTTAATGCAACTAATGTCAGTGTCGGTAATCTGGTCAAGTTTACAATTACGGTAAACAACACTGGCCTTTCCAATGCAACAAATGTTGTCGTAACTGATATTTTGAATCCTGCATTTAAGTTCAATTCCACTAACGTTTCAAGGCAGTATTATTCAGTAAATGGTCAAAAGGTAGTCTGGACTATTCCAAAATTGGCCAACGGTTCATCTTATATTATTGAACTGGTCGTTAGGGTCATCTCCAACGGTACCTTCTCAAACGTTGCTGTTGTTAATTCAACTGAGAATAAGACCAATGTTCCTTCTAACACTTCGAATGTGACTGTAAACAGGAAAAACACTCCAATCAGTCTTGAAAGTGAAAACATAACCTATGAGGATGACGAGACAATAGTCATCACACTACCTGGGGATGCGACAGGAAAAGTGAACGTCACTGTAGGAAACACCACCTATCCTGACCTGCCAATCGAAAACGGTATAGTTGAACTGGTGGTTGAAAACCCTGCGGGAGGCTTGTACAATGTAACTGTCCAATACGGTGGAGACAATAAATATCTTCCAAACTCAACCAAAGGGGCATTTAAGGTGTCACCGAAAACACCTCACATAAGAATCGAGGTGGTGGACATCTACTGGGGTGAAATAGAAATCCTCAATGTGACTGTGGACGCTCCGGGATTCGTAAACATCACAGTCGACAGGGTCGGCATGATTACAGTCCCATTGAACCACAGCATCCAAAGCAGGGATGTTCTTATGGCTTCAAAGTTCACTCCATACGACGGAAGGGCAACATGGAAACTCATCAATCTTGCTGTTGCTGACTATCCTGCACTTGCGGTTTATCTTGGAAACGAAAACTACACAAGCGTCTCCACCTCTGACATCTTCAAAGTCATGCCGTTGAAATCACAGGTAAACATAACGGCTCGTGACATCTATGTGGGCGAGGATGCGGTCATTGATGTTTCACTCAACCATAACATAACCGGAAACGTTACAGTGGAGATTGACGGCGTGAAATATCCACTAAACATTACCGACGGCAGGGGACAGCTAATCGTTTCAGGCCTAAAAGCCGGTCTCAAGCATGCAACTGTCCGGTATGATGGAAACGAAACATGCGCTCCAAGCGACAACACAACAACATTCACGGTCAAAAAGCATAAACCGCCAATTGATGTGGATTCATATGACATCTATGTCGATGAAGATGAGACAATCACAGTAAGGCTACCTAATGATGCGACAGGAACTGTCACAATCACAGTAGCAGGCAGAAAATACACATCACAAGTCTCAGATGGTGTGGCAACCTTTGATGTGGCGGGACTAAAAGCCGGAAGATACACTGTCACAGCATCATACTCAGGTGATGAGAAGTATCTTTCAGCAAAAGCCGACGATTCATTTAGGGTTTTAAAGATTAAACCGGATATTGAGGTTACATCACCGGACATTGATGTTGGTGACGATGGAGTCATTACTGTCAGACTTCCTGGCGATGCAACAGGACGCGTCACCATCGAAATCGACGGCAAGAAATACACTGCAGATGTCAAAAACGGAAAAGCAGTATTCACAATACCTGGTCTTGATGCAGGCTCATACAATATCCTGGTATGGTATTCGGGGGATGAAAAATACCTGCCAACAGAAACTGCCGGTTCAATGGAAGTCCATGGACATGAAGATACATATGATATTCATGAATCCAATCTTGAAAGCCACAGGACTGCAAACCCGGTAATTGCATTGCTTGCGGTTTTAATTCTAGCGGGTGCATGTCAATTGAGAAGATTTAAAAAATAATCTTCTTGATTTTTATCTTTTCAGATGTGGATGTCCTGATTAATTTATTCTTTTTTATTATTTTTAATCATTTAAATTAAATGTATGTTTAATATTTTTTATACATTTTATTTTAAAATTAAAATAATAGGTCGTAAATTCAAGTATTTTAGTTCAAAATTTGATTCAATTTTTCATAATCTTTCATTCGTAAAATTTTTGTAGAGAGAATATTGGGTCGAAAAGGTACAACTATGCCTTTTGATTCACTGTTTAGAGAAACTGCTGCGCAGTATCCTAAAATTAATCATGATGAATTGGGACTGCCGGTTACTGTTCATTGAAGTAGTATAATACTTGTTAGTTTTTTGCCTTAAAACATTAAAAGTAGGTATAACATCATCCCTATCTTTTATTTCAGATATAACTTCATATATGTCAGTTTTATCAGTATAATCCCTTAAAGCATTAATATAATCTTGAATAGTTAAATTCAATGTTTCCCGTCTAGCACATCCAGTAGATACCATAAAATAGATTATAGCACTCATTCTTGGATTGGAAATGCTTAATGCTTTTCTGATTATGGTTTTGTCTGGCAAATCTTTAAAAACAATTGATTCTGGTGTTTTTATCCCTTTAATGTTCATTCTAGGAAGTTCAACGATTTCAATTTCATAATATTTGTAAATTGAAACAATTGGGGGAAAGGGTTGTCTTAACTGTGCTTAGAGAATAATTTTCAATCATATGTTGTCTAAAAGTCAACAATCTCCTTTTTAATTTTCTTTTTTTTCCATCTAATACCTTGTTCTTCTTCAGCTTCTGCTTCTTCAATTAATTCGGACATTGACATTGAAAAAAATTCCTCATATTTTTTAACAGCCATTTTATAAACTAATCTGGTCCGAGGTGAGTGATTTTTTACAATATGTATCTCTTCAAGTAGTTCGTTATCCATTCTTTTCACCTTATATGATAGATTAATATATTATTAAAAAATATATATATCTAAATAGAGAGAGCATTTGAAAAGTAAAAATAATATTTACTTGAAAAGTGCGAGATATTTTAAATTATATTTTACGATTATTAAGGTGTTTTAATGAACGTTATTGAAAAATTGAACTCCATAAAAAGTGGAGAAATGACAGCTAAAGAAAATGTGGAAAGCTTCATTAAAGTTATCGATGAAAATAACGAAGAAATTAATGCATTCATTGAATTGAACTATGAAAATGCATTAAAACAAGCAGAAGCTATTGATGAAAAAATTGCAAACGGCGAAGAAGTCGGCGCTTTGGCTGGTCTCGTATTTGGTATAAAAGCAAACATTAATGTTGAAGATTTAATCATATCAGCTGCTTCCAAAACCTTGGAAGACTATTATGGAAGCTACAATGCTACAGTTGTTGAAGAGATATTAAAGGAAGACGGTATAATCATAGGTATCCTGAATATGGACGAGTTCGCTGCAGGAAGTTCAACCGAAACATCCTACTACGGACCTACCCAAAACCCGGCAGCCATGGGAAGAATCCCTGGAGGATCTTCAGGTGGTTGTGCAGCGGCAATTGCAGCGGAAATGTGTGACATATCCATCGGGTCAGACACTGGTGGATCCATAAGAAACCCTGCATCCCATTGTGGTGTTGTCGGATTCAAACCTACATACGGTGCAGTTTCAAGACAGGGACTTTTAGACCTTTCCATGAGTCTGGACCAAATCGGACCGCTGGCAAATGATGTAAGCGGAATTGCAGTTGCACTGAATACAATTGCAAAATATGACGAGACCGAATGTACCACACTTGACTGGGACAAACCTGACTTTACAGAAGTATTAGGTGAAACTTCCCTTGAAGGCATGAAAATTGCAGTATGTAAGGAATTCGTTGATGTTACCGATGACGAAATCAACAAGACCGTTAACAAGGCAATCCAAAAGCTTGTGGATGCCGGTGCCGAACTTGTGGAAGTAAGCTTTGATTATATTGACTTATGTTTACCTACATATTATCTAATCAACTATGTTGAGTTCTTCTCAGCAACCAGAAAATATGACGGAAGGGACTACGGTTCCAGAATCGAAGAGGTATGTGGAGAAGAAGTATTGAGAAGAATCAAAATCGGTTCACACATTGCAGAAGCTGAATTCAGTGGTAAGTACTACAAACAAGCTTTAAAAGCAAGATCAGTCATCAGGGCTGAAATTACCTCAATGCTTGAAAACGTGGATTTAATCGTAGGTCCAACCGTGCCAAAACTTCCTCACGAAATCGGAGAAGAATTGGAACCAATGGAAATGTATGCATACGACATCCTAACAGTAATAGCTAACCTTGCAGGTATTCCTGCAGCAAGCATAAAAGCCGGTGAGGTTGACGGCATTCCTGTCGGACTGCAGATTCAGGCAAAACCATTGGATGATGAAAAAATTATCAAAGCTATGAGTGTTTTCGAAAACACTCAATAAATCTCTTTTTTTTACAAACTTTTTTACACTTGAAATGCACCTCTAAAATTTTATAATTTAAAAGAAACAATAGATTATCAAGAGGTAATGTTTATGACAAAAATAGGACTAGCTTATTTAACTGGTGCAGTTCCAGGATTTGAAGATTTTGGATGTCTGCCAACAGATATTGTTAAGGAAAACGGATTGGTAAATGGAAATAGAGCTAGTAATGAACTTGATGCATTAATAATACCGGGCGGTACCCTTATAGAGTCAAATGACATCAACATGGGTCTTAACACAGAAATCAAAAAAATGGCCCGTGACGGAAAACCGATTATTGGAATATGTGCGGGTTTTCAGCTGCTTTCAAACAAGATTGATATCGGGCGCAAATCACCGGTGCCGATAGAAAAGCCTGGTTTGGGATTGATTGACGTTAACTTCTCACCCCTTATCACAAGTGACCGTGTAAAGGCAAAGGTGTTTAAAAATTCATTTTTAGTAAAAAATCAGGATGAGGACGTCAACGGTTTTCATACACATACCTACGGTAAGGTTGAGGGTGATGCAAAGCCGCTATTCTATTCACAAGTTCAAAGGATGAACTATGGCGATACAAACAAGAGCGGCGAATACAATATATTTTCCGGCGCATGCAACGATGACGGAAATGTTATCGGAACAATGATCCACGGCATACTTGATGAAAACCCGATTATTGTAGACAACCTGCTGGAACAAATAGATGCTACAGACATCGGTGACATTTACAATAGAAACAGGGATGTCAAGAAATTCCTGAAAAGTGAGGTCGGCATCAATACCGGAATTGAAATACCTCAAATCACACCAAACAAAAAGCCAAAATACCTGATGATTGGAAGCAACGGTTCGGATTCAGGTAAAACATTCATAGTGACCGGTCTTGCTGGTGCCCTTACAAAAAGGGGATATAAGGTGGCTCTTTTAAAAGTCGGTCCGGATGTGCGTGATATCATACCAGGATTATACTTGACCAAGGGCAAGATGGAAGACTTTGCCTCTGTAAAAATAGGACACCTTGGATGGAAAGATATCGAATCTACAATAAATACATTGAACTCATCAGATTATGATATTGTATTGATTGAAGGAGTGATGAGTGTATTTACCGGTCTTTTAAATGAAAAGGTACCGTTTTCCGCTGCTGAAATTGCAATGTCATCCGACATTCCTATGATACTTGCATCAGGTGTGAACAAGGGTGGAATAGAATCTGCGGCAATAGACTTGGTTTCCCATGCAAACATGCTTGAAAAATTTGGCGTTTCAGTGGAGGCAATCCTACTCAATAAGGTATACAACGACGATATATTCGACAATGTGGTGCCGTATATCAAGAACAACACAAGTGTGGAAAATGTCCTGAAACTTCCGAAACTTAAATCAGCAGACATGAGAGGTTTCATTCCGGAAGTTGAAATACGCTATGAACTGTTCACGTCACATGCAATGGATCTGATAGAGGAAAACCTAGACATTGACATGATTGTTAAAATGGCACGTGAAGTTGAATTCAATAAAATCTATTCGTTTGATGAAATAAAAAGCAAGGTGATATAATGGCACTTAATTTAAGTCCAGAAAAGGGTGTAAAGCTTACAAAAAAGGATAGGGCACATGTACTTAAAAAAATGAAAACAGGCTGGAAGGCAACATGCATGATTCCCGATTACGTTTTTGACGATGACGGAAACATCCAAATAAACTCAGACATAAACCGCCGTCTGGTAAAGCTTGTTAAGTTCCAGAATGACGGAATACATATAGAAAAGGCACTTAAAACAAAAACCCTGAGAATCCCATGGAATAAGATTAATCAAATAAACAAGTCAAAAGAAGTAAAAAATGGGTTAGAAATTAAAATGCATGACGGCAGATATGTCGCATTTAGCATTTATAATTCCTATAAATATCAGCAAATAATGGAATTTATTGCTCAATATATAGCTAATAAGTGTAACAATCCAAATTAGCTATTCTTTTAAATATTCATTAATGATGTCTTCGCCTCTAAGCAATACCAATCCGTTTTCTTCGGCGTATTTGCGAGCGTCAGCAATGGAAGTAGCCTGACCGGTTTCACCGTCCATCATCTCACATACCACACATACCGGAGTGACGCCTGCAAGTTCACATAATGCAAGACCTATTTCAGTGTGACCCTGTCTGTTTTTGACAAGTCCGTCAGCTCCTCTTAAAAGACATACGTGACCAGGTGAACGGAATGTTGCTCCGAATTCATCAAATCTTTCATCCTTCATCATCAATGCCATTTCACTAATGGTCATTGCACGGTCGTGGTCGGTTACACCTGTAAATGATTTTCTGTGGTTAGCCCATACTGAAAATGATGATCTTTCATCGTATGGAATATCATTTGGTGCTAGTTTTGCAAGATCAGGATATTTTTCGGATGCTGCAGCCATAATGTCTACCATGAATGGCAATTTGATTGCATCACAAAAATCAGCGTGAAGACAGTTACAGATTAATCCGCCTGCATCGTTTCTCATGGTTGCAATTGATTTAGGGGTTACAAACTCGGAAGCGATGATCATGTCGACTTCCCCTTCCCTGTCATCATCATCGAAAACTAGTACGAATTCACCATTTCTTATTGCTTCTAAAGCTTTATCTAAATTTTCTTGATTCATAGTAATATCTCCTTATTTACTAGAACCAGGGCTAAAAATAACTATTATCTTCTCTTTCATCCGGACTGTTACCGTCGGTTTTGGAATCTCACCAAATCAACACCTGTCAGTGCTCGTGGACTTATTTTATTAAAATCACCACCGGTGGGGAATTGCACCCCGCCCCGAGAACGTATTAAAAAATATATTCGTCATGTATAAAATAGTTTGTGGTATCAAAATTCCAAGGATACAATATCGCCGTCGTCAATTCCTAATTTATCTCTCAGCTTATCCTCAGCAATGAATTCCAAATAGTTTTCATCATGAGTTGTCTTAGCAGGAAAAACGATTGCACCTTCAATTTCATCATTTAAAATAGCGTTAATATAGTTTACAGCCCCAAATTCTGTGTCGGGTTTGATAATATTTTCACAATTATCCTTAATCTCATTGATTTCATCTAAATATTCTTCACTAACAACCACATTCAATGTTCCGGGATAGGGAATGAAACCTAAGTTCTTTTTAAATTCCCTTGTATAAAAGTCCTGTGACAGAAAATATGCCGCCTTTCCCAAACCGGTTGTAACTTCACCATTGATTTTCATGAAATTCCTCTCATTTAAATTGCTAGTTTTAACAATAATATTAAAATATTTACTCAATTCTTTGATTTAATCATATTGTAAAATACTATTATCTTAATTGAATTTTAGAATATACATTCAATACATTAAATTACTAATTTTTCATAAATAAATCTTTTTGAAGAAATTT
Organism: uncultured Methanobrevibacter sp.; assembly: GCF_902788255.1. Taxonomy (NCBI): domain Archaea; kingdom Methanobacteriati; phylum Methanobacteriota; class Methanobacteria; order Methanobacteriales; family Methanobacteriaceae; genus Methanobrevibacter; species uncultured Methanobrevibacter sp. The sequence continues at coordinate 58,128 of NZ_CADAJR010000004.1, read as the reverse complement.
ATTTAACAATTGAAAAACATAGTATTACCATTAACAAATTTTTACAGGGTAATTGAAATGGAAATAAAAACTATCTCAACAGATGTATTAATCATCGGATCTGGTGGAGCAGGTTCAAGAGCAGCCATTGAAGTTGATGATGCGGGACTGAAGGCAACAATAGTATCTAAAGGTCTTTCATTCAGGTCCGGTTGTACCGGAATGGCAGAAGGAGGATACAATGCAGTATTTAAAACCGTGGACAAGGATGACTCAATAGACGCTCATATTCATGACACTTTAAAAGGCGGAAGCTATCTCAATGACAAGAAACTTGTTGAAATTCTTGTAAACGAATCACCGAAAAGACTGATTGATTTGGAAAACTACGGTGCTCTTTTTGACAGACAGGAATCAGGCCAAATTGATCAAAGACCATTCGGAGGCCAAAGCTATCGAAGAACCTGCTATCAGGGAGACAGAACAGGTGCGGAACTGTTGAATGCACTTAAAGAGGAAATCATCAAAAGAGATATCGAATGCATCGAAGAGGTAATGATCACATCACTTGTAACCGACGGAAATCAGGTGATTGGTGCAACAGGTTTAAATCTAAAGGATTCAAGCCTGATATATTTCAAGGCAAAATCCGTAATCCTTGCAAGTGGAGGAGCTGGACAACTATACCCTGTAACATCCAATACCTTCCAGAAAAATGGTGACGGATATGCAATATCCTACAGAGCAGGCGCAGATTTGATTGATATGGAACAGGTACAGTTCCACCCTACCGGTATGGTGGCACCTGAATCCAAAAAGGGAGTGCTTGTAACAGAAGCCGTTAGGGCAGAAGGCGGAAAGCTCATAAACAGCGAAGGCGAAAGATTCATGAGCAGGTATGCACCTGAAAAAATGGAGCTTGCAACACGTGATGTGGTTGCACGTTCAATATACCAGGAAATCATTGAAGGCAGAGGAACCGAAAACGGCGGAGTATACCTTGACATTTCACACCTCGATGACGATTATATAGACGAGAAGCTGGAGACAATGGTTCTTCAGTTTGAAAATGTTGGTGTTGACATCAAGCATGGTCCTATAGAAGTGGCTCCAACTGCACACCACTTCATGGGAGGACTGAAAATCAATACCGATGCATCAACATCACTGGACAATCTCTTTGGAGCCGGTGAAGTCTGCGGTGGAGTCCATGGTGCAAACCGTCTGGGCGGAAATGCGCTAGCAGATACCCAGGTGTTCGGTAAGATTGCCGGTGAAAGCGCAGCAAAAGCGGCCAAGTCAACAGAAATCAAAACCAACGATGACATGGTAAACGCCGAAGCTTCAAGAATTGAAGGATTGATTAAAAAAGGAAGCATAAAACCACAGGAGTTCAAAAACAACATCAAAAAACTGATGTGGGAAAAGGTTGCTATTGTCCGTGAAGAAAAAACCCTTAACGAAGCGCTTAAAGAACTCCAGGAAATGCAAAAAGACCTGGTAAATCTGGATGTCAAAGACACTAAGCAATACAATACAGATTTAGTGACAGCACTTGAAGTAATAAATATGGTTGAAATCTGTATTTTGACCGTAAAATCAGCTATTCTTAGAAGGGAAAGTCGTGGTGCACACTTTAGAAGTGATTTTCCTGAAACAAATGATGAATGGAAAAAGAGTATTGTTATGAATAAAGAAAAAATAGAATTTGAAGCTAGATAGCTTCTTCTTTTAATTCTTTTAATTCTTTAATTGCCTGTTTGGCTTTTGCATAAATTTCCTGTTCATCCAAAGTGGTTAATTTCTTATTTTCCATTAAAATTTTACCGTTACAAATGGTAGTGTCAACATTTGAACCGTTAGCGGAATAAATTACATTGGAACTTAAAGATGAACTGTCAGGCACCATATTTGCACTGTTGGTGTCAATTAGAATAAGGTCGGCTTTTTTGCCAACTTCAACTGAACCTATTTCTGAATCAAGACCTAAAGCTTCAGCACCCTTAATTGTCGCCATTTCAATAGCCTCATCAGATGACAGTACCTTAGGATCAAGGGTTGAAACCTTCTGAAGTAAACTTGCGGTTTTCAGCTCTTCAATCAAATCAAGATTATTGTTTGAAGATGCACCGTCTGTACCTATTGAAACACAGATGCCCTTATCAATCATTTTGGAAACAGGTGAAACACCGGAAGCAAGTTTCATGTTACTGCATGGGTTGTGTGAAACCTTAACATCATGCTTTTTAATGATTTCAATTTCCTCGTCACTCAACCATACACAGTGTGCAGCTAGAACGTCAGGACCTAAAAACCCGATTTTTTCCAAATATTCAAAAGGTCTGAGTCCCTTTTCTGCTGAAACATCATCGATTTCCTTTTGGGTTTCAGATACGTGTATATGGATACCCATGTTGTATTCATCAGCCAATTCACGAACCTTAATCAAGAGTTCTTCGGATGCGGTATATGGTGAATGAGGACCGAAAAAGACTTTAATTCTTCCGTCAGCCATTCCATTGCAATTTTTAAATAAGGTAAGATTTTGCTCGATTTCAGCCTGCCTTCTTTCAGCGTCACCAAAATCAATCATACCATATGATAAAACCGCCCTTAAACCTGCATCATCAATAGCACGGGCAACATCCTCCATGTAGAAGTACATGTCTGAAAGTGTGGTTGTTCCTGATTTAATAAGTTCAACAGCAGCCAAAAGGGCACCAATATAACAGTATTCTCCATTTAAATTGGCTTCCATTGGCCATATATGATCATTCAGCCAACTGTCCAAACTTAAATCATCAGCTAAACCTCTAAATAAAGTCATTGATAAATGAGTATGAGTATTAACTAATCCCGGAAGTAAAATTTTACCTTCCGCATCGATTATTTTATCTGCTTTTGAGTCTTCAATATCATCGGATATTTCTGCAATAAAGTCGTCTTTAATTAATAAGGATTGTTTTTTGTTTTCAAAATTATTCGGATTTAAGATAAATGCATTTTTGATTAAAATAGTATTATTCATGATAACACCCTGAAAAAATAAAAAAAAGAAATAGCTAAAAACTATTTATAAGTTTTTGATAGCTAATTTAATATCTTCTGCTTTAACAGTTTTACGTTTTGCAACTTTAGCAACATTGTTAGCTTCTTTAGCTACGTCACGTGCAACTTCTTCTAAGTATGCTGCTAATTCAGCTTTTGCATCTTCGCTAACTCTTTCAGCACCAGATTCTTTAATGATTCTTGCGATAGGAGCTTTTGGTATTTCAGACATATTTTTCACCTCACAAAATTCAATTAAAACTTATTACTAACATCGTTAATAATAAGTTAAATAAGATATAAGATTTCCTTATATTTAAATATTTTGCTAAATTATCCTATAATTTTAAAATAAGTTTAAAATATTTCCAATTTATTAAAAATAAAAGTATTAAAATATATATAAAAACAATAAAGATATTAATAACAAGTTTTATATATAATAACAGAAAAAATGTAGAGAAGATTAAAATGAAAATAAAAATTGCAGTTCCTTCCAAGGGAAGAATCAGTGAGCCTTCTATAAACATCCTAGAAAAGGCAGGATTAGGTTTAATCGATAAAAACAATCGTAAATTAATTTCAAAAACATTTAATGAAGATATAGAAGTTATGTTTGCAAGAGCATCAGATATTCCTGAATTTGTCAATGATGGTGTGGCCGATATGGGAATAACCGGTGTTGATTTAATCAATGAATCTGAAGCGGATGTCAGCGAACTGTTGGATTTAAGATTTGGACAGACAAAACTGGTCATTGCAGCTCCTGAAGAATCAAACATAAACTCAATTGATGATATAACCAATGACATGAAGGTGGCAACTGAATTTCCTGTATTAACCCAAAAATACCTACAGGAAAAGGGATTGGATTTAAAGATTGTAAAATTAAGTGGATCTACCGAAGCCGCTCCGTTCATTGGAATTGCAGATTTGATTACAGACCTGACAAGTACAGGAACCACACTTAAGATGAACCATCTAGAAATAATCGACGTAATTTTGGAAAGTACAATCAAGCTTATCGCTAACAATGAAAGCTTAAAAACCAAAAAAGAACTTATTGAGTCTGTAAGCACAAGTATAAAGGGTGTACTTGATGCGGACAGAAAGAAACTCATCATGATGAATGTGGATGAGGCTGACCTGGATAAAGTTAAAGAGGTAATGCCGTCAATGGGTGGTTTGACAATTTCAGAAGTACTGTCAGATAAAAAGACCGTCGCTGTACAGGCAGTTATTGATGAAAAACAAGTATTTGAATTGGTCAATGACTTGAGAAATGCCGGCGCCCGTGATATTTTAGTCGTGCCGATTGAAAGAATCATATGAGAATTGGAATTATATACACTACAACTAACAAATCAACAAAAAAATCCTGTAAAATACTTGAAAGAAAAGTGAATGCGGAGGTACAGCTTATTCCGATAGACTTGGCCAAAAATGACTGCATCATTAAATACAATTTTTTGATTCTGGCTGCATCAGCTTTAAATGGCAATGTACAAAGTTCACTGAAGAGATACATTTCCAAAAACATGAAAAACCTAAAGGAAAAGCCATTAGGATTGATAATAAACTGTGAAGAGGATAAAAACAGATTTAATGATACTTTTTCTGAAGAATTGGTTAATTCATCAAACATTTACTCAAATTTCGGTTATGAATTGGATGCTGATGAGGGAAATTTTTTTAAAAAGATAAAGACAAATAAAATAATTGAAAAATATCAAGATCTTGATATGGAACTTCCAAGCTTAAACATTAGTGAAATAGATAAGTTTGCCGACTACATGAATAATCTTATTGAAAAAAGGGTTGATTAAAATTTTCAGATTAAAAAACATAATTTCAATAAAAGACTTCAATAGAGAAGATATTGAATACATACTTGAAGAAGCGTCAAAACTAGAAGATATTGCACAATCTAGAAAAATTTCAGAAGAGTTAAAAGGAAAAATTTTGGGTTTAATGTTTTTTGAACCATCCACCAGAACAAAAATGTCCTTTGAAACAGCAATGAAACGTTTGGGAGGACAGGAAATAGGTTTTGAAAATAGTGGATCCAGTTCCGTTTCCAAAGGTGAAAGTATTGCGGATACTGCAAAAATGTTTGAGGGATACTGTGATGCGCTTGTAATCAGGCACGAACTTGAGGGAGTTTCAAAATTCATATCAGATGTGGTAAATGTTCCAGTAATCAATGCAGGTGACGGTGCAGGCCAACACCCAACCCAGACACTTCTAGATTTATACACAATCAAAAAGGAAATAGGTAAACTTGACGATTTAAAAATCGCTTTAATCGGTGATTTAAAGTATGGACGTACCGTACATTCTCTATCAAATGCTCTAACTCTTTTTAACAATATCAAAATTTATCTGGTATCACCTAAAGAGCTTAAAATGCCTCAGGAAATTCTTCATGACTTAAACAAAACCAATGTTGAATATGAGGAAGTTGAAAACATTGAAAAAGTCATTGATGATGTCGACGTTTTATATGTAACCAGAATCCAAAAGGAACGTTTCATTGACGTTGACGATTACTTAAAAATAAAAGGCGCATATATAATCAACAAAAAAATGTTGGAAGGAAAGGATTTGATTGTTATGCATCCACTGCCTAGAATTGATGAGATCGATACCAATGTGGACAATACAAAATACAACAAATACTTCGCCCAGGCAGCAAATGCCGTTCCGGTCAGGATGGCTATTCTAAAAACATTAATAAAAAACAACCCTAAATAGTGTATAGAGCTGTTTCGAGTAATGTTTCATCACATTGAAGTTTGATGATGTTGGTTCTACCTTTTCCACGTCCGCGTGAAACGGTATTTGTTGAAATAATTCCAAGCATTTCAAGTTCATTGATAAAGTCAAAAATTCTTCTATAGGTTACTGCATCGCTTTTGGAAATGTCAGTGTATGATTCATACAGTTTTCCTGAAGTGATTTCCTCTTTTTGTTTAGTTAAATTCAAAATTGCTTCAAGGACCCTCTGCTGTTGAAGTGGAAGGGTGGTTATTATTTCGGTTATTTTATTGTGTTCTATTCTGTCTTTAGCTTTCACAACATGTTCGCTTGTAACTTTTTCTGAAAATTCATCGAAAGCCAATTCACCAGCATTTTTAAGTAAATCCAGAGCATATCTTGCGTCACCTTCTTCTTTGGCCGCCATTGCAGAACATAATGGAATGACATCACCTTCAAGTACACCATCCCTGAATGAGAGTTGTGCCCTTTCATTCAATATATCTGACAATTGGTCTGCTCCGTAAGGTGGGAAAACAATTTCCTTATCATTTAAACTGCTTGTAACTCTTGATTTGATTAGATTCTTAAAGTCAAGGTAATTACTGATTGATAAAACCGCAACATTATCTGTTCTTGTCAGTGTATATAATATTCCGTCGCCGTCTTTTTCAAGAAGTATATCGATTTCGTCCAGGATAACTATAAGATGCAATTTTTTACCAAATGCGTTTGTTCTAAAAAGGGTTCTGAATGCCTTTACAACTTCAGCCTTGGTCCAACCACGGTTTGGAACATCCCTTCCTAAACGATTACATAACTCTGCAATAACCTGATATTCGGTTGTGTAGTCGGTACATCTTATGTACTCGATTTTCACAAAAATATTATCTTTATCAGCCGCTTCAATCAACTGTTCACGTGCAAATTTGGAGGCTGCTGTTTTACCGGTACCTGTTTTACCGTATAGTGTCACATTTGATGGAGTAACATCATTCAAAACATCAACCCATTGTTTAGCTATTTCTCTGATTTGATGATCCCTGTGAACAAGTTTATCTGGTAAAAATCTGTGATCTAAAGGTTTTTTGTCTTTAAAAATTGGATTTTCACGTCGGTTTTTAATAAGTTCTTCATCTTCAAAAATATTTCCCATATTTCCACCCTAATATTAACATTAAAAAAATAAAATGATGTAAGTATAATTTCCAGTGTTAATATTATAAAAGTGTTGATAAATAAAGTTTTGGATTAAACTTCGAAAAAATTGTAATAAATTTGAAAAAATCATGTGAAATTAAATCTCCTAAAATTCGTGAATAATGGAAATACAAACTAAATACCAATAAATTTAAATTAAAATAATTATGCATTCTTTAAACTTAATTTAAACATTAATAAGAAAATATTTTTTTAAAAATGAAATGGTTAAATTTCAAATAAAAGATATGAATTTCAAGTGTAAAAATCTCAAAAAAATATGAATTGACAGATGTCAAATCGTCTATTGGACACCACTTTTGAAAAATCTATCATGATTTGTCACAAAGACAGAGAGGTGTGTTTCAAGTGTAATGTATTTTTTCAAAATGCCGAAAATCAAGAGGTGTGTTTCAAGTGTAAAAAAATATGAAAATTTCAATAAAAATTGTAAATTATAAAAATAGGATTAATCAAACTTCAAAATCAAAAAATAAGGAAAATAAAAAAAGATATATTTCAAGTGTTACAGTTGAAATATACCCCTTCAGTCGCGAATATATTCGCAAAAGTGTTTCACTTGAAATGCATCTCCCTCTCTCTAGATGAACATGTCATTCTGATTGGAAGGTGAGGCATTAAATTGTTGGCGACCAAACTTTTGGTCGATTAACCAGATACAATGTAATTTTGATTTAAAAACACGTTTAATGGTTCTAATAAATTCATTTTTATTCAAACCGTCTTCAAACAATTGTTCAGTTACAACAAATTGCTGCAAGATATCCTGTGCAACCTGAAGTTCAAAATCAACCAGGAACTGATTCAAACCAAAGTTCAATTCCATAAGAAAGTCTTTCCTGGTAATATCATCACTAGCCTTCATCAAATCCATATGTTGAGGAGCAACTTGTGTAGCGCAGGCAATAATCAAACAGTCCTTATCTGTTGGTTTAACGATATCCATTATGTTTTCTTTAGGAAATTCTATAATGTAGTGAAAATCTGCATTTTCGTCATATTTTGCTTCTCTTAACAAATCTTCATCTGTTAACCATTGTCTTACTTTTTCTTCAAGATCCATAATATCATCTTTTAAAAAAAATTTATAATAAATTATTTATTTTTTAATTATATAAATTAAACTATGATTAATATTAATGACATTATATTTTTTAATTTTAATACAATAAATTCATTTAATCTGTTTTTATTTATTACATTAAGTTTAATATTGTCATTAGCGATAGATTTGATATTTGGAGAACTTCCAACTAAAATACATCCTGTTGTTATAATAGGATCAATAATAAGTTTTTTTAAAAAAATATTAATTGGAATTAAAAGCAGACTGTCAGGATTAATATTGGTAGTGTGTGTATGTATTGTTGCAAGTGTAATATTATATGTTATATATCTTGTATCTTCACTCAACATGTTACTGTTTTCAATTGTTTTTATAGTGCTTTTATCATCAACATTTTCAGTGAAAATGCTATTGCAGACAGCTGCTGATGTTAAAGATGCACTGGACATTAGCATTGACAAGGCAAGGCAGCTTGTATCATACCTGGTGAGTCGTGACACAGAAGAGCTGACAGAATCATTCATTGTTTCTGCATCTATTGAAAGTCTCACAGAAAACATCACTGACTCATATGTTGCACCTGTTTTTTATTACTTTATTTTTGGTCTAATAATATTATATTATCCTTTAAATGATTATTTATATTATTTACTGCTGATACCAATGTTATACAGGATTTCAAACACTCAGGATGCAATGCTTGGTTATGAAACTGATGAGCTTAAGAATATCGGTTTTTTCCCGGCAAAAATCGATGATATATTAAATTATATCCCTGCCAGATTGTCAGGACTATTTGTTGTATTGGCAGCTTACCTGTTAAGGCTTGACGGCAGAAATGCTTATAAAATAATGAGAAGGGATGCCAGAAAATGCCCTTCACCAAATTCTGGTTATACAATGGCAACAACAGCGGGAGCTTTGAATATTCAGCTGATAAAAAAGGATACCTATATTTTAGGTGATGACAATAAAGTAATATCAAAGGATGATATTACAAAGGCTGTTAACTTATCCAGATTGACAATTATCTTATTTACAATAACAATTTTATTATTATTAACATTATTCTATGTGATATTATGAAAATGGCAATCATATCAGTTTCCGATAAAGGTAGAACATTGGCATTGAAATTAAAGGATAAGTTGGATGATGATTCAACTGTAATAAGATGTGACCTGTATCACAAGAATGTTAAAAATTATTTTCCGGTTCTATTCTATGAATATGATGCAATAATTGCCATTATGGCATCAGGAATACTGATAAGATCAATTGCTCCATTGGTTGAATCAAAAGTCACTGATCCTGCTGTTTTAAACATCGATGACAATGGCAACTTTGTCATATCAACACTTTCGGGCCATCTCGGCGGTGCAAATGAACTTGCACATAAAATTTCAGGACTTATTGACGCAACACCTGTAATCACAACATCAACCGATGTCAACAAAAAGCTTGGTATTGATGTTTTGGCAAAGGACCTCTATTTGACAATTGACAATACAAAGGAAATCTTGTATTTCAACAAGGCAATTCTTGAAGGCAATGAACTGTCATTTACCATCAATCCAAATAAGAATTTCGATTATCTGTTTGAATACTTGAACAATAATACACTTGAAATCGACCTCTCGATTTACTACTCATCAAAGATAAGTGTTGATGAAATACATGTTGAAATCGATGAACATAAGATAATTTTAAAAGAGAAAAAGATTGTAGTAGGTATCGGATGCAGGCGTGGAAAGGAATGTGAAAAGATTTATGATGGGTTAAAAAAATCACTGGATGATTTGAATATCATGCCTTCACGTGTCAACATGCTAACCTCTGCCGAGATAAAAAAGGACGAAAAGGGAATATTGGAATTGTCAGATAAACTAGAAATTCCCGTTGAATTTGTGGAAATCGATAAATTGAGATTGTTTGAATCCCGTGATGTTACCAAATCTGATTTTGTATACTCAAAGTTCGGCATCTATGGAGTATGTGAACCTTCAGCACTGATAATGGCAGGTTTCGATTCAAAATTAATTTATAAAAAAACATCATATGACGGCATTACAATATCAATTGCCGTTTCCAATTAATTATTTATATAAAAATATTTAAAAAAAAGAGTAAATTTAGAAAGCTAGTTTAAATAGCTTCTAATTTAGATAAAACTTCCCAAATTAAAGTTCTGGCATGCACTGGTATATTAGGGTCGTTACTGATTTCATCTAATTTCCCAAGAACAGTACTTATTCTTACGGATTGATCTTGTTCATCATCTTTTAATAAGTCACAAGATTGATTAGCTGCTTCTCTAATGTTACGAGGTACAGTATTATTATCTGAAATGTAGTCAAGTATTTCACAGACCTCTTCGATTGCTTGGTTACTCATATTATATCCCTCCAAAATCAATAAACTTAAAACAAGTAAGATAACTATTATGTAAATATATGTTTCCAATGGATTTAAATAGTTTGTGGTAATTAGATAATTTTCGTAGAAAAATATATATTAAATTAAAAATGAATTATTATACATGTCAGATATAAGCAAAACTACAATAAACTTACCAAAGGATTTAAAAAAGGAATTAAAAAAAATTGCAATTGATGAAGAAACTTCATTATCCGGCTTAATCATAAAAATGATTGAGGAAGGAATGAAAAACAGAAACAAAACAGATGTAATTTCAGATGAAGATTAATCATTATCTTCAACTGAATTTAACATTAAAGTAATAAATTGTGTTTTAGCGGTCTCTTCAACGAATACCGCAAGAAGCATAGCCTCTCTTAAATCATCACTAACACAGATAACACCATGGTTTTTTAAAATCAGGACATCCTCATCGCCAAGTCCTTCACTAGCACTTTTTGCCAGTTCGTCACTTCCAGGTTTTTCATATTCGATGGACTGTAGATATTGTGTCTTGATCGCTCCAAATCCTTCGAGTCTTTTGAGCTTTTTATCTGAAAATGCAAAACCTGTTGCATATGGTGAATGGGTATGCACTATTGCTGTGACATCAGGTCTTTTTTTATAGATTTCAAGATGCATGTTTACTTCAGAGGACGGTTTTCCCTGTGTAAGCACGTTACCTTCCATATCCACTAGAACAATATCCTCCTCTGATAAGTTGGACAATGATTTCAAAGTAGGGGTGATTGCCACTACATCTCCGAATCTTTCACTGATATTACCGGCCTTTCCGGAAACAAGGCCCTTGTCATAGATTTCATTTGAAACTTCAATAATTTCATTAACATTTTTTTTCATCAAATAACCTCATATGAATTTATAATGTTTGTATTTTCCCTTATGAATGATAGGCACTTCTGCAGGAGTTGGGTTGATGTTATAGATTTTCTGGAACTCTGTCTGTGTCTGAAAAGTACCTGAGTTGATTAAGTGAACGCCCTTGAATCTTTTGTAGCTGTTAATGTGAATGTGGCCTGTGTGGAAAATATCAGGAACCTCATCTATTACAAGGTAGTCTTCAAGTTCTGATGCTAGTGGAGTTCTTTCACCATAGAGCGGTGCAAGGTGTCTTTTCTTTAACAGTTCTTCCATGATCAATTCACTTTTTTCATACTCGAATTCCTTAACTGCCATTACCATGTCGTCAAAGCTACGTCCGTGGTAGATTAAAACATTAATACCATCAAGTGATACTACACCAGGGTTTGAGATAAATTCAACGTTGTCAAGTTCATACAATGCCTTAGCATACTCTTCAGGCACTGCAGGCTGTGGTTCAGCCACTCTTGATGCGTCGTGGTTTCCTGGAGCGATAATGATTTTAATGTCGCTTCGGATATTTCCCAGAAATCTTGCAGCCTCATTGTACTGTTCTGTGATGTCCTTGATTGCAAGTTCCTTATCCTGGTTAGGATATACACCAATACCGTCCACGATGTCCCCACCGATAATAAGGTATTTTACATCCTCAGCAACTCTTCTCTGCTCCTCATCACCGGCTTCACAGTTAATCCAGTCAATGAACCTTTGGAATGCATCTTCAAGGAATGTCAGACTTCCTATGTGAACATCTGAAAGGAATACTATACCGAAATCCATTTCCTTGTCCGGTATCCTTAAGACACCCGGATTTATGATCTGCTGGCCGAATGCAAAGTTTCTGTCATCACTCTTGTTTGCAATGACACCCACAACCTCATCTTTAACAAGCTTTTCGGCTTCGGCAAACATTTCTTCGTTGTTTTTAGAAAAGAGAACAGATATGGTTCCGGTATCGTCTTCAAATTCCACGATCTTATGGCCGTTTTTACTGGTTCTAATTTCACGGACCATCAAAATCATGCTTAGGCTGTCCATTCCGTCATCGATATCTGCTATTTTGGTAAAATTCCTAAGTTCAGGCCTTCTTGATAGAATGTTGGCAAGCTTTTCATACCTGCTTTTGAAATAGGATATGAGGTTTTCAAGTTCACCGCTGGTATATGACTTTTTACTTGTATCCTGAATGATTTTAAAGTCATATGTAACGTTACTTTTCTGTTCGTTTCTTTTGAACTTGATTTTTGTATCCTTAATGGTTTCTGAAACCTTTTCGATTTCCTCATTTACATGTATTTCAGGTTTGTCAGATTCCTTTTTGAGATTTTCTATTGATGTCGGTTTTTTCACTTCAGTTTTTACATCGGGAGCTTCAGCTGTTTTTTCAACTTTCGGCTTTTCAGCAGAAGCGTTATTTACTTCAGCTGTTTTATTTGTGCTTTTTAAACCGACAATAGGTTTTTTTGCTTCAGTAGTTTTGTTTTCCGGCTGTGGTGTTTTATCAACTTTTTTTTCGTCTTTAATTAAAGTGTCCTGGTTACTGGTTTCTGGTGCAACTTTATTGCCTGTAATTTCGTCAACAGTTTCACCACTGACGCTAACAAGATCTTTAGAAGTAAACTTATCACTTTTTAATTTAACTATTAAATTTGATGCAAAATCTACAGGATTTTCTGCATTGATGACTTTATCATAAGCTTCAGGTGATAGGTTTATTCCCTTTTTTGCAAATTTTAATAGAATTTTATTAGTTGACATATTGTTAAAAAATTTATTTTTCTATGTTTATAAACTTTGAGAATTTTTGAAATCAATATTGTTTTGGGGTTGAAATTTGAGTTATATTTATTATATATTAAAAATATATTTTAACTTATTATATAATCTATATTAATGATTGTGATAAAATGGCAAGTAAAATACTAAAAGTTGTATTGATAATAGTGTTATTTATTGTATTTTTTGAATTAGGTCTTTTTAGTTCATATACTATTGTTACAGCCGAAGCTCCAAACGTTCAGGGATTGATTGATATGCAGGTTTCAAAAATCCAGGAAATGTTCAGTCCTGATAAGGTAAATGAGGCTTTAATCAAAGATCCATCTCCAGTTAACATAACCAACAAAAAAGATGTTGCGCTCAAGATGGAATCGCTATCGAAGGTTGATGGGGTTAATGTGGATTCAATGAACATTACAACATTTGAAGATACTGATAACAAGAATTTCACTGTAAATATTGAAGCGTTAGGTTATGCTTCACCAAATTCAACATCAGGTCAAATCGTTATAAGTCAGAACCCATCATATAAGGTTATAGCAACCGGTCATGCCTCATATAAGGAGAACGGTTTGAGAGTGGATGAAAATACAATTACAATAACTTCTGTTTTAAAATTGTACTAGTGATAAAATGATTAATGTAATAGGAATTGGCCAAAACCGCGAAAACATGACTTTAGGTGCCCTTAAAGCTATTGAGGAATCCGATGTCGTCATTGGTTATAAGAAATATATTAACCAGATTGAAGATTTGCTTGACGGAAAGGAAGTTGTAAAAAAAGGTATGGGTGATGAGATAGCACGTGCTGAATTTGCTATTCAAAAAAGTCAGGAAGGCCAAACCGTTTCATTAATTAGTTCCGGAGACCCTGGTGTCTTTGGAATGGCTAACGTACTTTATCAGATTGTAAGCAAATATGAAGATGTTGAAATAAAGGTTTATCCTGGAGTATCTGCACTGAACTATGCATCAAGCCATCTGGGAGCTCCATTGCATGATTTTGCTGCAATAAGCTTAAGCAATATTTTAACTCCAATGTCAGAAATAGAAAAGAAGTTGAGATATGCACTTGAGGCAAATCTAATCGTTGCAATATATAATCCCATAAGCAAAACACGTAAGGAACCTTTCAGAAGATTCAAGCAATGTGTTTTGGACATAAAGGGCGAAGATGCATTAATAGGCATTATTGACAGTACTTATGAACCTCCAAAACCAACTATTGTCAAGGTCAAAGACCTGACAGAGGACATCGTAAACATGTCCTGCACTCTTATAGTTGGAAACGATATAACCTATGTTCAGGATGACAAGCTAATAACACCAAGAGGATACGTTATAAGGTCAAAAATCCATCCGTTATCACAAAATCATTATGAAAAATTCTTGAATGGTGAAGTGGCACATGGTCCAAACAGGGAATGTGAATTTTATCCATGCCATTTTGAAGGCCAATACTGTGATTTCTGTTATTGTCCTTTCTATCCATGTGGAGATTCTGCAACCGGAGGGGAATGGATTAAAGGCAAAGGTGTATGGAACTGTACACATTGTCACTGGTTACATACAAAAGAACCTGTTGAATGTTTAAGAGAGCCTTTGGAAAACATTCTCGAAGAGGTTGAAGACCTAAAAACCAAGAAGAAGACATTATTAAAACTTAGAAAAGCATGTTTATTAAAAACAAATCCAAATGATCTTTAGGGGAATTTGAATTGTCAATCAAAAATCTTTTAATAGAAATGAAAAATATGTCGGAGTTAATGGTTGATTTAGCATATTCTGCTATATTGTTCAACAGTAAAGCGGCCGCTGAAGAAGTAATAGCTTTAGAAAATGAAGTTAACTCCATGAATTATGAAATCAAAAAAGAATCGTTAGTTGCTGCAAGATCATATGAAGATGCTGAAAAATTAACCGCTCTGCTTGAAATTGCAGAAGCTGCTGAAAGTATAGCAAATGCCGCAAAAGATTTAGCAGATTTAGTAATTACCGGATTCAAACCTCATCCTGTATTTAAGATGGTTATGGAAGAATCCGATAAAAGTATCGTTAGAGTGAAAATTGAAGAAAATTCAGATTTAGCAAATAATACATTAGGAGATTTATTGTTAGTTAATCGTACCGGTATGAGAGTAATTGCGATTAGAAGAGGAGTATCCTGGATATACGGTCCGGATAAACATACAACATTATTAGCTGACGATACATTAATTTTAAAGGGAACTGATGAAGGTGCTGATTTACTTGAAAAATTAGCGGCTGGAGCATGTTCCCTCGAAGATATTCCAGAAGAATTAGAAGACGAAGACTAGAGTTGATAAAAATGATTATAGGTAGTGATATTTGTGACAGAACAGCAGAAGAAGAATCGCAGTCCACTATCTATATTTTCAACATTTCCTGATTTTGTTAGTGAACACAACTCAATTATTAAGGAAAGCCTTTTGGCATTGCTTATTTGTGCAATAGGTGATTTATGTGCAGGTGTTATCTTAGGTAAGATGACATTTTTCCTTGAAACATTTCCGGGACTGTTAGTTATAATTCCCGGTGCGATAGGTATGAGAGGAAATATTTTTGGTTCATTCGCATCAAGGCTGTCAACCAACCTACACATTGGTATAATTTCACCTAAATTTGAATTTTCGGAAGAGTTAAATCACAATATCTTCTCATCATTTGTTCTGACATTGGTTTTATCACTGTTTTTAGCAATAGTGGCTAAGATATTATGTATTATATTTAACCAACCGTCAATGAGCCTTATTGATTTTATATTGATTAGTGTTATTGCTGGGATTATTTCAAACCTGATAATGCTTCCTATAACAATGTTTGTTTCATTCAAAAGCTTCCAGCATGGATGGGATCCAGACAACATTACAAGTCCTATCATTGCAGCATTCGGAGACTTGTTCACATTGCCTGCTATCATCCTATCAGTATTCATTTTGGATTTAATAAATTTTAATTATATATTTGAGGATATTGTTCTAGTTATAATATTGATTGCTGTTATTTTAAGCTTTATTTACTGCTATAGGTTGTCCTATGAAACAAATACCATATTAAGACAGTCCACACCGGTTTTACTTTTATGTTCCCTTTTGGGAGGGGCTGCCGGAGGAATTCTGAACTCTGCAGTTGAAACATTGCTGACTAATCCAAGTCTGTTAACACTGGTACCGCTATTCTCAGGCGAGTGCGGAAGCCTAATCAGTATATTGGGAGCAAGGATATCTTCAGGTCTTCACTCCGGTTTGGTGGAACCGTTCAACAGGCCTCAAGGAGAGGCGGTCCATAACTTTATAATAAGCTTTATTCTGGCTATTATAGTATTTCCGTTAATTGGTCTTTTGGCTGAAGGCTCTTCATATGCATTGGGTGTTGTTGGTGTAGGCTTTGACAAGATAGTTGAAATATCAACCTCAGCAGGCCTTATTTTAGTTGCAATAATGGTAATCATCGTTTATTATGTTTCAGTAACATCCTATAACAACAATCTGGATCCGGACAACATTGTAATTCCAATTTCAACCAGTATCACAGATTCAATTTCAAGCCTGATTTTAATTTCAATGTCCCTTATCTTTTTGGGTGTCCTGATTTAGTGCCAGGCACTTATTGTGAATTGGCATTCATTTGTTCTGA
Source organism: uncultured Methanobrevibacter sp. (assembly GCF_902788255.1). Classification (NCBI taxonomy): domain Archaea; kingdom Methanobacteriati; phylum Methanobacteriota; class Methanobacteria; order Methanobacteriales; family Methanobacteriaceae; genus Methanobrevibacter; species uncultured Methanobrevibacter sp. Next base: position 41,321 of record NZ_CADAJR010000004.1, on the reverse strand, counting down.
AGTAGTCATATTCTAGAAATTCCTTATTGAAATTTTTTGGAACGCTCACAAGCAAGACCTTTGCATTAGGCTTGTCAAGATGAATGAACACCACCGCACTGTTGTCATCATAGAAATCAATTTCATCATTCAAATAAACAGTATCTGATATCGCCGTTCGCCATGGCCTATCCTTAATGACCCTTGTTGAACTCACGACATATGAAATGTCATATTTTTCACCCGTATCCACCAACAGATAGTAGTCGGACTTTTTCAGGTTTCCCGGAAATACCTTAAAATAACAGCAGCTGTATTCGTCCTGAGGATGCTGTTTGTTGCATTTTCCCTTAATCTGGAAGTCATTTAACACATAACTTTTGTAGAAATCACATTTCACCAGCCGTGTAAGTGAATAGATGTCTTCACCGTTAGGGGTGTCACCTATTTTTACACTTGAAATACTACTCTTCTGCGGAGCCAGTTCCATGGATGTTTTGATTTTGGAGTCAAACAGTCTTTTGTTTACAAGATTATCGTAATCATTTCCAAGTGCAATCAGTTTGGCGTATGATATGCTGTTTGATATTACCTGGTCGTCATCATTTACAATTGCAAGACCTGGTGTACCCTTGCCATACTTGTTCCAGTCGTCGGGAACTCCAGGATTGTTAATAAGGTTGTCAACCACTTCGGATACCATTTTTTCCATGTTGTTTGTCTCCTGGGATTTTATAATCTTTTCAGTGGAGTTTTCAACTGAAGTTAAGATAACTCCAAATATTACAAGGATTATAATTAGGACCATGCTGATTTCAATAAGTTTCATTTGCAACCAACCCGTATTTTTTTCTGTGTGAGCTGTCCAAAATCAGGCTGTCCCAGTCATCGGGATTTATCTTCTCTCCATTGTAGTGGTCTGCAAATACTACATGATCTGAACATGAGAGTGATTCGTTTCCCAGGGGCGTATGAGTCTGTATAAATACTTCCATCCCATAATGTGGACATTTTCCTTTTCCTTCCAGTCTGCAAAGATAACAGCTTCCATCAGCACTTTCATGAAAGTATCCGGTATCAAGGCAATCTCTCAACACACCGGGATCTCCATGATGGACATAGGGGTCGTATGGACATTTTTTCATCGTCATCGGTGCCGTTGCCTCCAGATATGATTCTGGGGAATCAAAGTTGTGAAGAAGCATATAGGCAGATAATGCGGATTTGTAGTGAATCTTGTCGTCATATGCCATAATGCCCGATGCTATCGTAAGCTTTGCGATAGGAAGCGGGTCTCGCAAACCCTCTATTGATGAGTTGCTTTCAATTATTTCAGAAAACATTTCATTATCCTTTTTTCCATTCAATTTGACCTTAAACAATACTTTCCATGGACTGTCCGTTGGCTCGACAGATAATACCTCAGAACTTAATTCAATATCATACTTCTTTTTGTATTCCTCATTTTTATCGGATAATTTCTTGTTTAAGTTTTTCTTGATTTGGTCCTCACTGTCATGCACCGGCAGGCCGTTGTAAACTTTTTGTGTCGCTTCAGCTATTGAATCCCTTCCCAAAACTTCCAAATTTCTTGAATAGTCTTCAATGATGTATTTGAAGTTATCATTTGATTCACTTTCAAGATTTGTATTTTGAATGTAGTTTATGGTGGTTACAACGAAAATGGCTATTAACAGCAGCGACACAATTAATATGGCTGTTGTGCCAACAATTATGTTACCTTTTGAATCGAGTCTTTTAATTTTCATTTTTAAAAATTTAGTCTGTAATTTATAAATTAATTGTTGAAGTGCGACTGCATGATTTTGTGAAAATATGTTATTACATTTTGGCGAAAATGCACAAAAACAGTAATAAAAAAAATACTTTTTTATATTATTGAGGATAAATTATACTTATTGAAAATTATGGAGGCATTACATGTCAGATACTGTAAGAACATGGCGTCATATTCAACAAAGATATAATCTTATAGGTTCTAAATGTAACACTTGTGGAGAGTTATTCTTCCCATCTCGTGTAGTTTGTCCTAATTGTAGAAGAAAAGGAGACCTTGAACCATTCCAATTCTCTGGAAAAGGTAAAATATACACTTTTTCAGTAATCAGATCAGCACCTGATGACTTTAAAAAGTCAGCTCCTTATGCTGTAGCAGTAATTGAGCTTGAAGAAGGTGCAAAATTAACCTCACAATTAGTTGATTGTGATGTAGAAGACCTAGAAATAGGCGACGATGTGGAAATGGTATTTAGAAGAGTTAGAGAAGATGGTGAAGACGGAGTAATCTCCTATGGATATAAATTCAAAGTTATCAAATAATACCGGAGTAATTCTCGTAAGCCATGGAAGTACCCTACCTTACGCAGAAGAGGTATTTGTTGAGATTAAAGATAAATTTATCAAAAAAACAGGACTTGCAGCTGAAATCGGTTACATGAAAGTGTCCGAGCCAACAATTGCAGGTGCTGTGGAAATACTTAAAGACCAAGTGGATGATTTGGACAAAATCATTGCTTTACCTGTCTTTTTGGCTCCAGGAATTCATACCAACATTGATATTCCACAACTATTGGGTCTTGAACCTCTTGAAGTCGATCCAAGATGTCCTGATGGCAATTATCCGCCAGAACATTACTTATCAATCGCAGATGATGTTGACTTCGATGGTGAAATCGAACTTTTAGGTTCAATCGGACCAAGGGATGAACTCTTAGATATAATTGATAAAAGAATTGAAGAAGCTTTGGCTGAATCCAAACTGGATGACAGTGCAAAAACCGGAATTCTACTTGTAACCCACGGTTCAAGATTAAATTATAACAAGGAGTTTGCAACCGCATTATATAACAAATTCGAAAAAACCTGTGATTTACCATCCAGCTTTGGATTTATGGAATTATGCGGTCCAAGCATACCTGAATCCATCAATAAATTGGTAGATGAAAACGGATTGGAAAGATTGGTGGTAGTGCCTGTCTTTATCGCTCCTGGAATGCACACAACTCATGACATTCCACATATCCTCGGATTTTTGGAAGAGCATGAACACTCCCATTCACATTCCCACAGCCATGGACACGGTCATGACCACACTCATGATTTGACTCCAGTGGACTTTGACGGAGAAATATTGTATCCGGAGCCAATCAAGGCTGATGATATTTTAATTGATATTTTAATTAGTATGATAAATGAAAACGTATAGGTTTTCATATATTTTTTTGAAAAATTTTTCTTTCAAGATAACTTCAGTGAATTTAACTTATAATTTAATAAAGTGATAAATATGTCTGATAAAAAAACAGGAATTTTACTTTTAAGCCACGGTTCTAGATTAGATGATGGGGAAGAAGTAATTAAAGCTTATAAAGAAATGTATACGGAAGAATTTCCCGATATGCCGGTTGAATATGGTTTTATGGAAATAAGAAAACCAGGTATACCTGAAACAATCAACAAATTAACAAGTGAAAACGATTTGGATAAGATTATCGTAGTGCCTGTATTTGTCGCACACGGTCTTCACACCAAAAGGGACATTCCGCAGATACTTGGTGTAGAAAGTGATTTCGACCCTGAATCAATCTCAGGTGGTCATCATCACCACCATCACGGTCATGATCACGGTCATGACCACGGACACAGTCATGGACATCATCATCACCACCATCATGACCACGATGATGAAAAAATCGAATTTGATGGTGAAATCGTATTAACTGACCCATTGGGTATTGATACACGTCTATACGAAATAATTAAGGACAGAGTTTCAGATAATCTCTGAACTCCTTAACTTTTTTTACTTAACTTTATTTATTTTGAAATTTATACTAATATTCATGACTCTTAAAGTCTCCGATATTGGTGAAAAAGAATTAATAAAATACATTATATCTAATTCTAAGGACATTATTCCGGATGATACGGCAATTACCAGATTCGACTCCACCAATCTGATATCCACATGCGACATGCTAATTCAGTCAAGGCATTTTCCAGATAACATGTCTTATTTTAACATGGGATTCAAGGCTGTAACCGTAAATGTAAGTGACCTGGCAGCAATGGGAGCTGAACCTTTGGGATTTTTACTTGCAATCGCACTGCCAAAAAGTTTAGAAGTGGATTCATTTAAGGAAATCATTGAGGGAGTGTTGCGTGCCTGTGATTATTATCAAATTCCGTTAATTGGCGGAGATACCAATGAGGCATCTGAAATAATAATTACCGGAACCGCCCTGGGACTTAACGATAAGCCTGTGATGATGGATAACTATGGGATGGGTGATTTGATTTGTTTAACCGGTGATATAGGTCTTGCCGCATTGGGATTTGAACTGGATGATGTTAACAGTATTTACGCTCGAAAGGCTTTAAAGCCTGAAGCCCGTATAAAGGAAGGCATGATTTTAAAGGAGTATGCAACTTCTGCAACCGACATCACAGATGGACTTGCAAGTGAATTGTATGCCATAAAAAAGGAAGATTATGGGTTTATGATTTATGAGGAAATGCTTAATATCACTGATGAGTATAAAAATCTATCTGAAAGCCTAAACCTTGATTATCTTGATTTGATTTTAAATGTCGGCGAGGACTTTGAGCTGCTATTTACAATATCAAAGGAGAATTTGGAGAAGTTGCCGATTGACTGTATGGTCATCGGAGAGGTCACCGATTCGGATGTAATTGAGCTGACACGTGAAAACGGTTTTGTTGAGAGAATTGAAAATAGGGGTTATGAGCATTATGTTAGTGAGTAGGGATTTCTATAAGAAAAGTTCCAAGACACAAAAAATCAGATGTGAGATTTGTGCCAACTACTGTAAAATCACTGACGGCAATGTTGGGGTGTGCAGACAGCATAAAAACATTAATGGAGAATTGTTTGATGAATCATATGGAATAGTTTCATCACTGAGTCCAGATCCAATTGAAAAAAAGCCGTTCAATCAGTTTTTACCGGGAACATTTACCTATTCAATCGGAGGTTTTGGGTGTAATATGACATGTTTGCACTGCCAGAACTATATGATATCACATGAATATGATAAAAATTCTCGAGGTATTAAAATAACGCCAGAAGAGATTGTGGAAAATGCACTTAAATATAATTGTGACTCAATTGCTTGGACCTATAATGAACCTACGATACACTTGCCTTTCAATAAGAAAACTTCTATCCTTGCAAGGATGAAAAATCTCAAGGTGGTCTATGTGAGCAACGGATACTTTTCGGACAAGTCAATCGAGGAGGTCCTGACATTTGTCGATGCATTCAACATAGACTTGAAAAGCATGTCCAATGATTTCTACAAAAAGGTCTGTGGTGCAGAGTTGGATGTTGTTCTGGACAATTTGAGAAGGATTTACATGGAAGGCAAGCACCTGGAAATAACAAACCTCATCATTAACGGCCATAATGATTCAGTTGAAGAGATAACTCAGTTGTGCGATTTTGTAGTTGATGAACTCGGTCCTGAAGTTCCACTTCATTTTTCAAGGGCATTTCCATACTATAAGATGAATGACATTTCACCTACCAATCCTGAAATACTGTTCAAGGCACGTGAAATTGCACAGAAAAAGGGAATAAAAAGTGTCTATTTAGGAAATATTTAATATTAAAAAAAGAATTAAAAAGTTAGTTTATTCTCCAAAACTAACTCTTTCGAATTTTTCCAATGTCTTAAGTGACTTGGTAGCATCCACACCAATCTTTGTGGTTGTTCCGTCACTTTCAGCTACAGGATCTAAAGAAGAACCACGTACATTAGGAACAATCATGATGTCACGGTCACCTTTAACACGTGTAGCTATTGCATACTCGACATCTTCAGCATCGAATATGTTCACGTCAGTATCAACCGCAACACAGTGCTTGAGTGAAGGGTGTGCTGATAAAGCTGCCATTATTGCGTTTTTACCGTCACCTTCAGTCTGCTTGTTGATTGATACAACTGCATGTAACCAGCAGCAGCCTCCTTCGGTCAATACAACATTTTCAACTGTAGGGACCGCATTCTTAACAGCCTTGTAAATCCTAGGTTCCTGTGGAAGTCCTTGTAACAGCTTGTGTTCAAATCCTGCAGGAACGATTGCATGGTAAGCCGGATTTTCCTTTTTGATGTGCATTTTACTTAAATTGATGATTGGCTGGTCACGAATTATATCGTAAGTGTCGGTCAAATCAACGAATGGTCCTTCAGCAACGGTTTCGGTCACTGAAATCTTACCTTCCAATATAATGTCAGACTGTGGAACCTCCAGGTCTCCACATTTGATAAGTTCAAGTTCACCGTTTTTAAAGGCGTTTGCAACTTCCATCTCATTATAGTCGATTGGTATTGAGGTTGTACTAGCAAGCAATATCGCCGGATCCATTCCGATTGCTATTGCAATGTCCAAATCCTCACCAGCCTTTTGGGCATTCTGGAAGTAAGTGTAAAGGTTTCTTGGTACAATTCTGATTACTAACCTTTTATCGTCAAGTACCATCATACGGTGAATTGAAGCGTTTTGAATGCCGGTAACAGGGTCACGTGCAAACACTACGCCTGCAGTGATGTATGCTCCGCCATCACGTTTATAATGAGTTAAAATAGGGATTTTGCCTAAATCAATATCCAAGGTATCATAGTCTGAAAAGTCGGTGAACTTTTCAACTTTAACCGGATTTTCCATTGCGTCAATGATTTTTTCGGTAATCTCGGACACTTCACAGTTGATTGATTTTGCAATCTTGTCACGTGTATTGCAGATACCGGTAACAACAGGCATGTCATATCCCTTAACGTTTTTAACGATAACTGTGTCCTTAGGATATTCTCTTAAAACCTTTGAGATTTCATATTCGGTTGAAAGCTCATCGGTAATTTCTATAATGTTTTCATCTGTAAGATTCATATTAATCACTATAAGTTAATTTTTTTATCTTTTAATTTATCAAGAAGCTGTACAATTTCGGGATTGTCAATAGCGAGGATTTCACCTGATAATACTGCTGCGTTCTTACCGTTGTTTATTCCTACGGTTGCAACAGGAACTCCAGGCGGCATGCTGACAGTTGTGAGCCTGTAGTCATCACCATTTTCATTTGTACAAGGAACACCAATAACAGGTCTGGCGGTAAGGCCGACAATTCCACCGGTAACCTGTGAGGAGTTGGAACTTACTCCAATGAATATTTTTGCATTTTTCATGCATTTGACGTAATCTATGAATTTTTTGTTTGACCTGATTGGACAGACAACCTTCATGTCATGTGTGATTTTAAGCCTGTCAAGGATTGCAGCCACTTTTTTGGCAACAGGCATATCAGTCTGTCTTCCAATGATGATTGCCACTTCAGCATCCTTGTTTTTGCATCTTGCATTTTCTTCATCCCCTTCAATTTTATTGATTTCCAGGTCTTTGACCATTATAAAATCGTTATTGAGGAATGGTCTGTCGATTGCCTCTATAATGCTTTCATTGCTGTCAATCACTTTTTTAGCGTATTCCTTTCTTAAATCAATAACTTTCCTGTGGACTTCATCGTCATGCAATCCGATAAATTGGGCAGCCAATATTGCGGCATTGTCTCCCCTGTCTATTCCTACAGTTGCAATAGGGGATGGATAAGGCATTTGTATTATTGAATCCAATGCGTCCAAACCATCGGTTTTCACATCTACAGGCACACCGATAACCGGTCTGGGGGTATATGCTGCAATTGTACCTGGCAGGTGTGCGGCAAGACCTGCAATTCCAATAAATACTTCTATTCCAGCATCAGTACCCTGTTGCACGATTTCACGAACAAGATTAGGTGTTCTGTGTGCTGATGCAATTTTTAAAGAGTATGGTATTTCTAATTTGTCTAAAATGTCCATTGATTTTTCTGCAATAGCGATATCTGATCCACTTCCGAGAATAATCATTATTTTTGGTGTCATTTAAAAATCCCTTCTTGATAATATTTTTTAAACATAAATTATTTTATTCAAACTTATTTATAAATTTATTAAGATTTTTAAATATTGTCGTGTATTTGGAGAATTGATGTTGTATTATAAAATTTATATATTTTTATATAATTGTGTTGGTTTAAAACCAACAAATATATAAATATGATGATGGCTATAGTATAGCATGTCAAGGAAAGTTCAAAACAAAATTTTTGTTGGTGATAAAACGATTTATAGTGCCAATACTCCAAATGGGTGGTCAATTGTTATAATGCCCGATAATATTTTGATTGATAACTATCATACAGACTCTGTGCATATTCATCCAGACCCCAAAAATCATATTTTTAAGGTCAAGTTACGTCAACAAACTAAAGACGAGATTTTTGAAATCATTAAAGATTATTTGAGTGTTTCTGGAGTATTGGATGTGGAAGAATTGATGGAGATGTTAAAATGATTATTACATTGGTAAAAAAACAAACAGGATATGAATTCATCAAAGAGATGGAAGAAACATATAATTCCATCAATGAGCTAGAAAAACTTTTTAAAAGAACAAATAACATGAAAATGTATGTTGATTTGGAAAATTGGAATTATTATAGGGATAATCCTGATGAAATGATTGAAATCACTGAAAGTTTGATTACAAATAAATTATCTTTATCCGATTTGGATTTAACAATACTTAATACAATTAAACATGAAAAACCTAGAAGCATTAGAGATTTGGCAAATAAGATTAATAAGGATGTCAGTAACATTCAACCAAAGGTTAAAAAATTGGAAGAAGAGGGTTTTGTCAAATTTAAAACCGGAAACAAAAATAGTAAAATACCCTATCTTACATATGATGAAATCAAATTAGAAATTTAGATAATCATTGATAAGTTAATTCTATTTCTTTTAGTGTCAATATCCAAAACCTTTACCTCAACAATGTCTCCGACACTCACAATGTCTAATGGGTGTTTTACAAATTTATCGGCTACCAATTGTGAAATGTGCACCAATCCGTCCTGATGAACACCAATATCAATAAATGCTCCAAAATCCACTATATTTCTGACTGTACCCTGCATTATCATTCCGATTTCCAAATCGTCAATTGATAAAACATTTTTTCTAAGAATAGGTTTTGGCATGTCCTCACGAGGGTCACGACCGGGCTTTTTAAGCTCTTTTATAATGTCTTTCAATGTCTCCTGACCAACATCCAGCTCTTCTGAGATTTCCTTAATGTTGATGTTGTCCAATTTAAGATTTCTGTTTCCTATATCGTTTAGAGAATAATTCAGCTTGTCCAGGAGTTTATAGGTAACATCATATGATTCCGGATGGATTGTGGTATTGTCCAGAGGATATTCTGGATTGTCGATTTTGATGAAACCTGCACACTGCTCATATGTCTTTTTACCTAACTTTTTAACCTTCAAAAGTTCCTTTCTGTTGGTGAAGCTTCCGTTTTCCTCACGATATGTGATGATGTTTTTTGCGGTTGTGTTGCCTATTCCTGAAACGTAGTTTAGAAGGCTCACAGAAGCAGTGTTCAAATCGACACCCACCTCGTTAACCACCTTTTCAACAACACCTGTCAGTGACTCTGTCAGCTGCTTTTGATTCATGTCATGCTGGTACTGGCCGACACCAATGGATTTCGGATCAATCTTTACAAGTTCTGCCAGTGGGTCCTGCAGACGTCTTGCAATGGAGACCGCACTACGCTCCCCTTCGGAATAGTCTGGAAATTCCTCATCGGCAAGCTTTGATGCTGAGTAAACTGAAGCACCTGCCTCATTGACGATGATGTATTCGACGCTTGTCCCCTTGATAATTTCAGCAACAATCTCTTCTGATTCCCTTGAGGCGGTACCGTTACCTATGGCTATAACGTTAATGTCATATTTCTGAATCAGTTCCTTCACGGTTTTAACTGATTCGGCAACCTTATTTTGTGGTGCTGTCGGATAAATCAAGCTTGTATCTAGGACTTTGCCTGTCTGGTCAATTATTGCCAATTTGCACCCTGTCCTGAAAGCCGGATCCCATCCCAAAATGGTTTTTCCAACCAATGGGCTTTCCATCAGGAGCTGGTTCAGGTTGCGGGCAAATACCTTGATTGATTTTTCCTCGGCCTTTTCGGTTAGGAAATTTCTGATTTCACGTTCAATTGCAGGTGAAATCAATCTTTTATATGCATCTTCCACGGCATCTTTAATTATTGGGGTAGTATATCTATTGTATTCGATTTTTTCAGGAATTTTTGATATGTTTTTAAGCATATGGCGATTCAGATATTTCAATATCTCATCTGAATCACATGTCAGCTTTACTCTTAAAACCCCCTCATTTTCACCACGGTTTATCGCAAGAATCCTGTGCGGAGGTATTCTTTTAATGTTTTCTGTGTAATTGTAGTAGAGGTCATACTCGGTTGAGGTGTCCTTGTCCTTTGCCTTTGTTTCGATTTGACCGGTATGGAAGGTGTTCTGTCTGATTTTTTTTCTGAATGTTGAATTGTCGGAAACTATTTCAGCAATGATGTCCTTTGCACCGTCTATTGCCTCATCCGGTGTCTTGACCTCATCGGTAACGTATTTTTCGGCTATTTTTTTGACACTTTGCTTGACGTCCTGTCTTAATATTATTTGGGCAAGTGGTTCAAGGCCCTTATCACGTGCCTTTGTGGCTCTTGTCTGTTTTTTGCTTTTAAACGGTCGGTATAAGTCTTCAAGTTCAACCAATGTTTCTGCCCTTGTGATTTGTGTTTTCAACTCATCATCTAATTTGCCAAGCTCATCTATTCTTTTGATGATTTTTTCCTTTTTGTCCTCAAGGTTTCGCAGGTATTTCAACCTTTCATCAAATTTCCGCAATGTTTCATCGTTTAGGGAACCGGTCACATCCTTTCTGTATCTTGCAATGAATGGAATGGTGTTTCCCTCATCGATCAATTTGATTACCTTTTTTACCTGCCAGTTTTGAAGATTCAATTCCTTTTCAAGTGTTTTTACTATCATTAACTTACTACCTAAAATTCAATACAATGATATTGTATTGCAATTATTATTATACTTTTTTGAATTCAATTTACATTTGAGGGATTTTTATTTTTTACATAATTATTATATTATAATTTAATAAAATAATTGATAATTTTGCTTATTTTACAAAAACATTTATAACCATTCAATTAATAAAAGTAATATAATAATAACATTTTATGGTGAATTTTAATTGTATTGGTTTTTTGTAATTTTGGCATTTCTATTGGCTAGCGTTAAAACTGAAAAGCCTAAAAAATATCAGAAGGTTTCAGTAATCATTCCTGCTTATAACGAAGAGGAAACTGTTGCTACCGTTATTGAAGTAGTTAAGAAGGTGTCGTTTGTAGATGAGATAATCGTTGTCAATGACGGATCATCCGACAACACCGAATCAGAAGCTATTAAGGCGGGAGCCCGTGTTATCAATCATGCAGTCAACAGGGGTAAGGGTGAAGCTTTACAGACCGGATATAGGGAAGCTGAATGTGATATCATAGCTTTTATAGATGCTGACATCTACAATTTAACCTCACATAAGGTTGAATCTATCATCAAGCCTATATTGGATGGTGAAACCGACATTACAAAAACCAAGTTTTCACGTGCTAGTGGGCGTGTCACCGAGCTTACTGCGAAACCTCTCTTAAACTTTTTCTTCCCGGAGATTTCATTCGAACAGCCTTTAAGCGGACAGTTTGCAGCACGTAAGGAAGTATTGAAAAGAATTAATTTTGAAAAGGATTACGGTGTTGATGTAGGTATAGTTATTGATGCTGATGTACTTGGTATTTCAATAAAAGAGGTTGATATCGGAGCAATCGAGCATGACATGTCTCCATTGTCTGATTTGAATCTGATGGCAAATGAAGTTGTTAGAACAATCATAAACCGTGCCAACAAGTATGGTAGGGTTACAATGATAGATGACATCGGGTATTATATTAGAATGTCCATTGTAGGTTTGTCATTGGTTATTTTAGGTTTGTTTACAATATTCTTTGTCAAGTTCGTTCCTTTGGCTTTAGGTGTCATAATTTCTGTAATTGGTGTTATAATTGCCATTTATTACATTATAAAGGTCATTGTTCAGTCAATTATAATATTTAGAAAGACTCCCGGAGGAAACCTTTTCAAATCATTTATTAAAATACATTTCCCTATGATAATCTCAATCATTGTTTTAATTTTAATGATTTCAACTTTCATTGGGGCTGCACATTTCGATCATGGGGTTTTGTCAATCGAGCCGAACTCAAGAAATCTAATTATTTATGCTGACGATTCACCTCGTGACAATTCAATTTCAGTCAGGGGTCCGTACACCGTAGACTCAGCCATTGAAAATGAATCAGATATCATACGGGTGCCGTCAGATGCGATGATGACCCTGGGTATCAAAGCCAATGACACGATAAAGATCGGTGATGAAACATATACCATCAATGATACAAGACCTGGCGAACAGGATATATTGAGAATGCCAAATCAGGCTAAAAAATATCTTAATCTTAGAAATGATGATGTAATACAGAACACCCGCCTTAAAGAGGTCTTTGCAGGCTCAATGATTACTCACAGCTATGACAAGGATAATGTTTCCTGTGTTGAAAAGTTCATCGTCTCAGGCAGGGACAGAAGTGCAATGGCATATGAAGTGTTTGTTAACAATGAATCAATGGCATACTCAACAGGTGTGTTAAAAAATGATTCTGTGTATGATATTGCAATCAATAACAATCAGGTAGCATCAGTTCACAATTTGAATAATACCACATTTGAATATGAAAATTATACAGTTGAAATAGTCTTCACTGATCCAAATTCACATTCCATAAAACAGTACATTCCTGAAAATCAGGGAAACTTCCTGAATTTCTATTTTGATGTTTAAAAAAAGAAAATTAAATAACCTAAAAAGGTTATTTGTTATAGGCTTTAACGGCCTCTTCAACATCATCATAAAGTCCAAGCGCTGCAAGAGCACCGACTTTACCTTGCTCACCAGTCACTGCAATCAATGGAATATCTAATTCTTCTGCAACTTTTTCGGCAGTTTCAACATCCATCATTCCAGATTTGGTAGCAATTGAGTATTCTCTTAATTTGGAAGGAATATCTAAACCTTCTAAAATAGCTATTGCTGTTTTATCAGACAAGGTGTCTCTTTTAAGGATTTCAATGACTCTGTCAATCAAATCCTGCTTTTTGGATTCCTCAACAGCAAAGGTCAAAGCTATTGAAACACAGTTTTGAGTCTTATGAGGATTGTGCGGATAAAGCTGGACAATAATGTGGTCAAGATATTCGAATCCTTCACTGGCAAGTTCCACTCCTAGATTGTGTGCCATTGTCCATGTAGCGCCTGCATCCTTTGTATCGGTATCATCAACACCAATAACTACCTTTTCAAGTTTAGGTGTTACAACTGTTGCCCTTCCAACCTTGGAACCTCCTCCAATGTCTAGAAGTTCAATGTATTTGACACCTTCACCCATTCCTCTGCACATTCCGGCTCCAACACCGGCACCGGCAAGACCAGCATGTGTTACCTTTACTTCGTCACCGTCAACAATAATCTCATCGATTCCGGCAGCATTGAAACTGGCCTTCAAATCAAGCGGGGATGAACCTACATGACATTTATAGACATGTTTGTTACCGTCACGTGAAGCTGAATCGATAAGTTCGGAATTGTTCCTGTATTGATTTAACAGCCAGTGGGATCCTGAAATACATGGATGGTATTCTACAATTTCCACCTTGTCCCCATCCACCATGGTCAATACCTTTTCGTATGGTGCAATCCATGGGTCATTAAATTTTTCTTTTAGTTCATTAGGTTTAAGAATTTCCATGTAATCATCTAAATTTCTTTTAATCTGTCACACATTTTAATAGCTGCTTCAACTGCACTTTTTGCGTTTTTAACACGTCTGTGAGCATCCATTCTGGTCATACCAGGACCGGTAATACCGAGTGCTACAGGAGTATCGTATTCAAGTGCTAAATCAGCTATTTTACGGGAAGCATGCTGGGCTACGATTTGGTCGTGGTCGGTTGCACCTTCAATTACTGCACCGAGTGTGATAATTGCATCGTATTCGTCTTTTTGTAACAATTTTTTTATTACAAGTGGCATATCAAATACGCCTGGAACTGCAACCACTTTAGTAATTTCACAGCCTCTATTTTTTGCTTCTGCTTTAGCGAGTTCTAACATCATTTGTGTAATATCATAGTTAAATTCAGCAACTACTGCTGCTATTTCATATTTTGCCATTTTATCAACCTCTTTTATTTATTTAAGCTCCACCAGTAAATATGATAAGTAAAAATCCTGCTACCCCACTGACTACCATAATGAATATGATAAAAAGTGCCGCCATTTGCATTTTAGTTAGTTTTTTAAAATTCATAGTCTATTGTCTCCTTTATTTATAAGTTATTTTTAACCGCCTCGGTCAGTTCGGCTGTTGTGGCCGAACCTCCAAGATCACCGGTTAAAATATTAGCATCATTTAATACTTTTAAAATTGCAGATTCGAATTTGTCTGCAGCTTCGTTTTCACCTAAATACCTTAACATCATTATAGCTGATAACATCATAGCTATCGGATTAGCCTTATTTTGACCTGCAATGTCCGGTGCGGAACCATGGACAGGTTCAAACAACGCTCCATCTTCACCAATGTTGGCAGATGGAATCAGACCAAGTCCTCCAACAAGTCCAGCCCCTTCATCAGACAGTATGTCTCCGAAAAGGTTTGTGGTTACAATCACCTCAAAGCTTTCAGGCTGTGTAATCAGGTACATTGCAGTTGCATCAACGTAAAAGTCCTCGGTTGCAATGTCAGGATAATCCTTTGCAACTTCATAGAAAATTTCTTTAAACAATCCGTCTGTCTTTTTCAACACATTGGCCTTATGAACTGCGGTAACTTTACTCTTGTTGTTGTCCTGTGCATATTTGAATGCATAGTTTATTATGCGTTTTTCAGCTTCACGAGTGATGATACGTCTTGCTATCGCCCCTTCATCGGTATATGACTCCTCATCGGCAATGTACATACCTTCGGTATTTTCACGAACAATCATAAAGTCAATGTTATCACATAATGAGTTTGTATTAGGATAAGCTTTAACAGGTCTTAAATTAGCAAACATTTTCATTTCTTGTCTTATTTTAACGATAACGTCCGCTGCAGTTTCACCAGCCGCACCAAAGAGACACGCATCACACTCTCTAATGATGTCTAATGTTTCTTCAGGCAGTGCAGTCCCGGTTTTTTCAAGGCATTCGTCACCGGCTTCACCGTGGACATACTCAAAGTCAATGTCCAGGGAATCCAAAACGTCCAGTGTCGCTTTCATTACTTCCTTTCCAATTCCGTCTCCCGGAACAACTGCAATTCTGTAACTATTTGTTTTTGAGGTACTCAATCAAACCACCTTGATTTAAAATCTCTAACATGAATGGAGGTAACTTTTTAAATTTGATGACTTCTCCACTCTGTGAGGTTATTGTAGCATTTTCCATATCTACACTAATCTCTTCACCATCTTCTATAAGTTTGCTAATTCCCGGAGCTTCCAAAAGGGGAACTCCGACATTTGTCGCATTACGATAAAATATTCTTGCAAAGGACTCGGCAATAACTGCTGCAACGCCCACACCTTTAAGTGCAATCGGGGCATGTTCACGGGAGGATCCGCATCCGAAGTTTTTTCCGGCAACAATAAAGTCCCCCTCATTGCATTTCTTGTAAAAGTCTGGGTCAAGACCTTCCATGCAATGCTTGGATAGGGTTTCCTCATCGGTATAGATTAAGTATCTTCCGGGAACTATGATGTCTGTGTCAATATCGTTTCCAAATTTCCATGCTTTACCTTTCATATTATCACTCCGGCGCCACTATTCTTCCTTCAATTGCTGAAGCGGCAGCAACAGCAGCTGAAGATAGGTAAACTTCACCCTCAGGTGAACCTTGTCTTCCTTTAAAGTTTCTGTTTGATGTTGAAAGGCTCACTTCTCCAGGTCCGATTATTCCGGTATGTCCTCCAAGGCAAGGACCGCAGCAAGGAGCGGATACAAGCGCTCCGGCTTCAACGAATATCTTAAGTAATCCTTCGTCCAATGCTTTTGTATAAACTTCTTTTGATGCTGGGATAACTAACATTCTTGTACCGTTAGCTATTTTTTTACCTTTTAATACTCTTGCAGCATCACGTAAATCGCTTAATCTTCCGTTAGTGCATGAACCTAAAAATACCTGGTCAATTTCTGTGTCCACTTCACTGACCGGCTTTACATTGTCAACATTGTGTGGACATGCTATCTGCGGTTCAAGATCGCTAACGTCAATATCAATAATATTAAGGGAAGGTGAGTTCAAGTCGGTTTTAAACACTTTATACGGTTTATTGGAACGTTTTTCGACATACTCTATAGTTTTTTTGTCAGGTTCCACCAAACCGGTTTTCCCACCCATTTCAATTGCCATATTGCACAATACCATTCTGTCTGAAACACTCATCTGAGATATGGTTTCACCGGCAAACTCACATGCCTTATAGGTTGAGCCGTCAGCACCCATTTCACCAATGATATGTAAAATGACATCTTTTGCATAAACATTATCCTTTAAGTCACCAGTAACATTAAATCGGTTGGTTTCAGGCACTTTGAACCAGAGATTTCCTTCAGCAAATACCATAGCCATGTCGGTTGATCCGATACCTGTTGCAAATGCACCTAATGCACCATGGGTACAGGTATGTGAATCTGCACCTACAATTACATCTCCAGGTACCACATGACCTTTTTCAGGCAGAATCTGATGGCAAACACCTGCATTAACATCATAAAAATGTTCGATATTGTGTTTTTTGACAAATTCTCTCATCATTATATGGTTATTTGCGGAATCGATTGAATCGGCAGGGACCTGATGGTCGAATGGGATGACAATCTTTGATGAATCCCATACCTTATCCGCTCCAATCTTTTCAAATGATTGAACTGAAAGAGGTCCGGTTAAATCATGAGTCATTGCGATATCTATATTTGCTATAATTATGTCTCCAGCTTCTACACTGTCTTTACCTGAAGCTCGAGCTAATATTTTTTCAGACATTGTTGGCATATTTTTAACCTCTTAATAATGATAATTATATATGTTTTCTAATGTATATAAACTCTTTTTTAATTGGAAAATTTAGAAAAAATTTTTTAAAGCAATATAATTTCATCGTTATTTTCATGTTCATCATTAAAACTAATTTTATATATAATGTTGAATAAAATATAACTCATGAGCAACTCATTTTTTACTAGATTCAAAAAAGAAGAAAAGCCTCCAGTAATCGAGGAACAGGCTCCTGTCTGGAATGATAGGATTTTTTGGGTTTCAACATTACAAAAAATCGCATTTCCTGTCCTGAATCATTTGGCAAGAGGATCACTTAGGAAAAACATGCCTTTTGAATCTAAAAGTACTGACGGACAGAAATTTGTTTATCTTGAAGCTTTTGCTCGTGTTTTCAATGGAATTGCACCATGGTTGGAATTGGGTGCAGACACTTCCGAGGAAGGTCAGGTCCGTGAAAAATATATCAAATTGACATTAAAAGCTATTTCAAATGCGGTTAATCCAAACAGCAATGATTACATTTTTGTAGTTGAACCTAAACAGTCTTTAGTTGATGTTGCTTTATTTGCTCAAGGATTGCTCAGGGCCAAAAATCAAATTTGGCTTAATTTACCTATGGATATTCAGGCCAGAATTATCCGTGAACTTAAAAATACTAGAATTATAGCGCCTTATGAAAATCATTGGCTATTGTACACTTCAATGATTGAGGCTGCACTATTGGAATTTACAGGTGAATGCGATAAGGAAAGACTAACCTATGCAATTTCCAAATTCCGTGATGAATTATACATTGGAGACGGAATCTATTCTGATGGTGAAGACTTTGAAGCGGGTTACTTTAACAGTTTGGTCATACACCCAATGTTAAATGATATTTTAAAAGTTATGAGAAAATACAGTCTTCGTGATGGCGAGTTTCTGGATGTTCAACTGATGAGATCTTCAAGATTGTCCTCTCAATTGGAAAGAATGATTTCACCTGAAGGAACCTACCCGTTAATCGGCCCATCATTGTCATACCGTTGTGGCGTATTCCATTTGCTTTCACAGGCGGCACTATTAAAAATATTGCCAAGAAACATATCACAAAGTCAGGTCAGAGGCGCACTTACAAAAGTTATTCAAAAACAATTCACAGGTAATCAAAATTTCAACTCTGAAGGATGGTTGATTTGTGGATTGAATGGTTCTCAAATTGATATTTGTGAAAATGAGATTAATACTGGTAGCCTTTATGCATGCTGTGCAGTATTATTGCCGTTAGGTTTACCTTCTAATGACAAGTTCTGGACAGAACCATTTGAAGAATGGAGCAGTCTAAAAGCATGGAACGGCCATCAAATTCAACCAGACCAATCAATTAATTTTTAATTTAATTCGTATAAGTTTCCGTAATTAAATAATTTAATTTTATTCGGAACTTTTTTTATTATATTTTTAGTATCGAATATTACCGGATTTGCCATATTTTTAGATATGAAGTTGTAATCTAAATGCTTGAACTCATTATGGTCACATAATATTAAAATCAAGTCTGCATTTTCAACCGCCTCAGCAAAACTTACGAAATCTGGATTTTCAATGTGAGGGTCGTGAATTGCGATTTCATAGTTTGTACTTAACTTTGCAATTATCTCATATGCCGGACTTTCCCTGTCATCACCGGTATTTCCCTTGTATGAAACTCCAAATACTGCAATTTTACCCTTTGGAATGATTTTTTTGACATTTTCACATACAAAATCAGGCATTGAATTGTTTGTGTCACGGGCAAGTTTTATAATCTTTGCGGTTTCGGGCGCTTTTGCATAGATAAAGTATGGGTCTATTGCAAGGCAGTGTCCCCCGACACCAGGTCCCGGTGAGTGAAGGTTTACTCTCGGATGCTTGTTTGCCAATTTTATAACGTCCAATGCATTTACACCAATTTCGGCACAAATTTTTGCAAGTTCGTTTGCAAGTGCAATGTTAACGTCTCTGAATGTATTTTCCATACATTTTGACAGTTCGGCTGTTTTTGCTTCGGTCAACATCAGGTTTCCTTCAACAAACTGTCCATATACTTCACTTGCCTTAACTGCACATTCAGGTGTAACTCCACCTATAATACGGTCGTTGTGAACCAGTTCATGAATGATTTTTCCTGGAAGCACCCTTTCAGGGCAGTGTGCAAGATAAAGGTCTTTTCCAATTGTAAATCCTGCCTTTTCAAAAATAGGTTTGATGGTTTCATCAGTTGACATCGGAGCTATTGTTGACTCGATAATGACCGTATTTCCCTTTTCAAGATAAGGTATTATTGTTTCACATGCTGTAATGACATAGCTCAAATCGCAACTGTAGTTTTCTGAAATGTATGGGGTAGGTACTGTAATTATGAATGCATCCGCTTTTTCGGGAGTGAGGGAAGCTTTGTATACTTTAAGTTTTATTGCGTTTTTAATGATGTCGGTTATTCCTGGCTCTTCAATGTGTATAATTCCCTTGTTCAGATTTTCTATTATCTTTTCGTTAATGTCAACTCCAACAACTTCAC
This sequence comes from uncultured Methanobrevibacter sp., assembly GCF_902788255.1. Lineage (NCBI taxonomy): Archaea > Methanobacteriati > Methanobacteriota > Methanobacteria > Methanobacteriales > Methanobacteriaceae > Methanobrevibacter > uncultured Methanobrevibacter sp. The sequence continues at coordinate 21,631 of NZ_CADAJR010000004.1, read as the reverse complement.
AGTGGCTTCTTGTAAATAGTGCGGCTGTTGGAAGTCCGATATAACCTTGTCCCATGATACATATTTTCATAATTCCCTCTCCATCTTTTTATATATTAATAATAATATATACTTAAAGTAATATAAAGTTTTAAGTGATTATTATGAAGATTTTGATTACCGGTTCCAATGGAATGTTAGGGCATGATTTGACTGAAGTTTTAAAGGATAATCATGAATTGATTCTTACAACTTCAAAAACATTGGATATTACAAATAAAGACCAGGTTTTTGAGGTTATCTGTGATGCCGAACCTGATGTTGTCATCAATTCTGCAGCTTATACTGATGTTGATGGCTGTGAGGAAAATCAGGACCTTGCCTATTCGGTAAACGGTGAAGGTGTTAAAAACCTGGCCCTTGCATGTAAGGAGGTCGACTGTGCCCTGGTGCATATAAGTACCGATTATATTTTCAATGGAAAAAATGACAGGCCATGGGTAGAGGATGATGAAATCGGCCCGATCAGCGTTTACGGAAAAAGTAAGCTCAAGGGTGAAGAGGCTATTTTGGAAACGCTAGACAAGTATTTCATTGTAAGGACTGCATGGCTGTATGGAATCAACGGTAAAAATTTCCCAAAGACCATGCTTGAATTGGCCAAAAACCATTCGGAAATTACTGTTGTTTATGATGAGGTTGGAACACCGACTTACACTCCTGATCTTGCTTATGGAATTTCTGAGTTAATTGAAACTGATTATTATGGAATTTACCATCTCACCAATTCAGGAAACTGCTCATGGTGTGAATTTGCAAGATACATCTTTGAGGTTGCAGACAAGGACGTTAAGGTCGTTCCGGTTACAGCATCTGAATTTGCAAGACCTGCACCAAGACCTAGCTATTCAGTTTTGGAAAATAAGAATTGGGTTGACAAAGGCTTTAAGCCATTGAGAAGTTATAAGGAAGCAATTAAGGAATATGTTGAGTTGATAAAATGAATAAAAAGTTAGTCTTTGTTTTCGCATTGATTCTTGTTATTTTCAGCATTTCTGCTGTAAGTGCGGGATTTTTTGACTTTTTGAAGTTTGGAGATGACTCAGGCAATGCAAAAGTAGTTGAAAACGGTGAATACTGTACAGTTGATGAGGTTGCTGCATATATCAAGGAGTTTCATAAACTTCCAAGTAATTATATAACTAAAAACGAAGCCAGGGACCTCGGATGGCATGGAGGACCGCTTAAAAAATATGCTCCCGGAAAAAGTATAGGCGGAGACACATTTACAAACAGACAGCATGTCCTGCCCGACAGTGATTCCAAATACATAGAATGTGACATCAATGCAAACGGAACCAGCCGTGGAGCTGAAAGGATAGTTTACAATACCGGTGATTATAAGGTTTACTACACCGATGACCACTACAACACATTTACCGAGGTATAAAATGCAATTGGACGGTAAAATGATAAAAAAGGAAGGTCATGACTATCTGATGGAAGCATTGGATTTTCCGGATTACTATGGTAAAAATTTGGATGCATTATATGACTGTTTGTGTGAAATCGAATGTGAAATTGAACTGATTAATTCAGATGAAGTGGACAAGGAGATTATTGAAACATTCTGTGATGCATCGGATGAAAACGATTTTTTAAAGTTTAAAATAATATAAGGTACAAAGTGATTATTATGAAAGGTATAGTACTTGCAGGTGGTTCTGGAACACGCTTGTATCCAATTACAAAAGCGGTTTCAAAGCAGTTATTGCCACTTTACGATAAACCAATGATTTATTATCCTATTTCTGTGTTAATGCTTGCAGGAATCAAGGAAATTTTAATTATTTCCACTCCTAGGGATTTACCGATGTATAAGGATCTTTTGGGTGACGGATCAAATCTTGGAATAACATTCGAATATGCCGTTCAGGAAAATCCGAACGGTCTTGCAGAGGCATTCATCATAGGTGAAGACTTCATTGGTGATGACAATGTTGCGCTGATTTTAGGCGACAACATTTTCCATGGTCACAGATTTACAGAAATACTTAAAAGAGCAACCAATCTTGAAGAAGGAGCTGTCATATTCGGATATTACACCAACAATCCCGAAGCGTTTGGTGTAGTTGAATTTGACGATGACTGGAATGTTTTATCAATTGAGGAAAAACCCGAAAAGCCAAAATCAAATTATATCGTGCCGGGACTCTATTTCTATGACAATGATGTAATTGAAATTGCAAAAAACGTCAAGCCTTCCGACAGGGGAGAAGTTGAAATCACCTCTATCAATGAGGAATATCTTAACCGTGGAAAGCTTAAGGTTGAGCTTTTGGGAAGAGGTATGGCATGGCTTGATACAGGGACCCATGAGGGACTGCTTGAAGCGGCTAATTTCATAGAAACCGTCCAGAAAAGGCAAAGCCTATACATTGCATGTCTTGAAGAGATAGCATATCTTAAGGGATACATTGATGATGAAGTACTATTGAAAACAGCTGAAGAGCTTAAAAAGACTGATTACGGACAATATTTATTTAATTTAGTTAAAAGATGATTATTATGGGTAAATTTAAATTTAGTGAAACCGGAATAGAGGGCATGTTTGTTGTTGAACCTACAGTTTTTGAAGACAACAGAGGATATTTCATGGAAACCTTCCAGGAAAATGACTTTAAAGAGGCCGGTCATGATTTGACCTTTGTTCAGGACAATCAATCAAAATCCTCTAGAGGAGTATTGAGGGGTCTGCATTTGCAACTCAACTATCCTCAGGGAAAACTGGTTCGTGTAATTAAAGGGGAAGTTTTTGATGTTGGAGTTGATTTGAGGGCCGATTCACCGACTTACGGTAAATGGTATGGTGAAATACTGTCTGAAGACAACAAAAAGCAGTTATATATTCCACCGAAGTTTGCCCATGGATTTTTGGTATTGTCTGATGAGGCTGAATTTTTATATAAATGCACAGAATTCTATCATGGTGAGGATGAATCAGGCATAATGTGGGATGATTCAGATATTGGCATTGACTGGCCATTGGATGGGATTGATGAGATTATATTATCCGATAAGGATAAAGAATGGAAAAGCTTTAAGGAAGCCAATATCAGATATGAGTGATTATTATGACAAATATTTTAGTTACAGGTGGAGCAGGTTTTATCGGAAGCAATTTTGTAAGGTATATGGTTAACAAATATTCCGATTATCATATTATCAATCTTGATGCATTAACATACTGCGGAAATCTTGAAAACTTAAAAGACATTGAGGATAAGGACAACTACACTTTCGTTAAGGGAGACATCCGCGATAAGGATGTAGTTGACGAGCTTGTTAAAAAATCAGATTATGTAATTAATTTTGCCGCTGAAAGTCACGTCGACAGAAGCATTACCGATCCGGAAATTTTCATAAAATCCAATGTTCTGGGCACTCAGGTGCTTTTGAATGCCGCCAATGAGTATGGCATTGACAAGTACATTCAGATTTCCACAGATGAGGTTTACGGTACTTTGGGCAAAACCGGTTACTTTACAGAAACCACTCCTTTGCAACCTAACAGTCCATATTCAGCTTCCAAGGCAGGTGGTGACTTGATTACAAGGGCATACTTTGAAACCTTTGACTTGCCTATTAACATCACTCGCTGTTCCAACAATTACGGTCCGTATCAGTTCCCGGAAAAACTGATACCTCTTATGATATCCAACACTTTGGAGGATAAGAAACTGCCGATTTACGGTGACGGTAAAAACATCAGGGACTGGCTGCATGTCCATGACCACTGTACTGCAATAGATCTGGTCCTGCATGAAGGTAGGCTCGGTGAGGTCTACAACATCGGAGGAAACAATGAAAAAGAGAATATCTACATTGTAAAACTGATATTGGAAACATTGGGCAAGGATGAATCATTGATTGAATTTGTCACCGATCGTTTAGGCCATGACCGCCGTTATGCTATTGATTCAACTAAAATTCAGGATGAATTAGGTTGGAATCCCGACTATACTTTTGAAGTTGGTATTAAAGAGACTATCCAATGGTATCTGGACAACCAGGACTGGACAAACCAGGTTAAAAGCGGCCAGTATCAGGAATATTATGAAAAGATGTATGCGAATAGATAGAATTTACACTTGAAACATACCTCTTAAATTACCATAATATTCATTATTTTTCTATTTTTTTAAATTATTTTTATTATTTTTTCTTTATAATGAATGTTATATTGATTATTTTTCACTCTGAAGAAAAAAATTATTAGTTAAAATAAGCATACTTTTATATATTATCCTTTAATAATCATTATTAAAGATAAATTTATTTTTGGGAAATGGTGATTTGGATGTTGGAGCAATATTTACCTTTTGTGGCATTAATTATTTTTGGTAATATTGAAAACTTAGTTTTATCTTCACAAGGTGTTGTAGCTGGAGTTAATCCTGTCAAATTAGGAATTGCAAGTATTTTATGCGTTTCTATGTGGTTGATTATTGGAACATTTGGAACACAAATGCTGATTCAATATGTTGATTTTATTGAATGTTTAGGTGGTTTGGCCATCCTTATTTTAGGTGCGCAGGCAATGTACACTTCCATTAGGGGTGAATGATTATGGATGTTGAACTAATGCATTTTTTACCTTTATTGATTTTCGGTAACATTGAAAACTTAATTTTAGCCGCACAGGGTGTCAGTGCTCATGTTGATCCGTTAATATTATCTATTTTAAGTTTAATTGCTGTTGTCATATGGTTTTTAATCGGAACATTCGGAACAAAAATTGCATTGAAGTATGCCAGATACATTAATTTCATCGGCGGTTTAGCAATATTCATTTTAGGTATTCAGGCGATTTTAGGCGCAATTCCTGGTATGCTTGCATTTTTCCACTAGATTGTCATGTCATATTTTAAACATAAGCTCTACGGTTTAATTTTTAAACTGTTCGGAAAGTCTGACGTAAAGGACAATAGGATTTCTTTTATAATCGATTCCGGACAATCATTTAAAGGAAACCTGGACTACATTAAAAAGGAATTTGAAAAAAGAGGAGACTTTGAATTTCACTTTTTTTATAAGGATAAGTTATCAATTGACAGTTTCAAAAAGTTATCCGGCTCCAAGTTCATATTTTTAAATGATAACTTCTTTCCGTTGGCGTTCATGAAATTTAAGAGTGAAAATACAATAGTCCAATTATGGCACGCTCCGGGAGCTTCAAAGAAATTTGGAGGATCAGTCGATATTGAAAGTAGGGAAATTTTAGGAAAAATCTCCGATAAGACTGATTATTTGATTGTCACTTCAAAAAAGATTGTAGATTATTATAGTGAAGCTTTCCAAATTGAAAAATCCAAAATCAAGCCATTGGGCCTTCCCAGAATGGATTATTATTTTGAAAATCATGATTTAAATAAATTGAAGGAAGATTTCTGCAGAAAACACAACATTTCCCAAGACAAGAAAATCATTCTTTACGCTCCAACCTTCAGGGATGAGGAAAAATACAATAACGTCTTTGATTATTTGGATTTGGATAAATTTAATCGGGAACTGTCAAGCGAATATGTCCTGGCATTGAGGCTGCATCCTAAGATTAAAAATTTCTATAAGGATGACATTTCCTCAAAGGGTAAATATGTCGATGTAAGTGATTTTGAATCCGAACAGGAGCTGATGATGATAAGTGACGTTTTAATCACTGATTACTCCTCAATCATGATTGAATATTCCGCTTTAAACAAGCCTACAGTATTTTTCACCTATGATTTGGAGGATTATTTGGCTAATGAACGTGGATTCTACTATGATTTTAAGACAACCGTTCCAGGACCTATAGTTTTTACATCAGATGAGTTGATTGATGTAATCAAAAATGGAAGCTTCGATAAAAGCAAAATATCAGAGTTTGTAAAGACACAATTTGATGAAATTGACGGTCGTTCATCTCAAAGGATTGTCGATTATCTATTAAATAATGGATGATATTATGGATAATTTTGATGTTAGTGTTATTGTTCCGGTATATAATTGTGAAGAGTATATAGGTACCACATTAGATTCTATAATTAATCAGGATTTTAAGAATTTTGAAGTCATTGTAATAGATGACGGCTCAACTGACAGGAGTCTGGAAATCATAAATGAGAAGTTGTCAAAGTCATTGATTTCCCATCAGATAATACATCAGGAAAACTCAGGAGTAAGCAGTGCCAGAAATGCCGGAATTTCAAAGGCAACTGGAAAATATCTCGTTTTCATTGATGGTGACGATTATGTAACGGGCAACCACTTGTCTGAACTGTATAACGGGAAAAGCGATTTCAGTCTGGTGCAGTTCATCAAAAAGGATGGTGACAGATTGTCCACTCCATATCATTTCTCAAGAGAATTCATGTCATGTGAGGATTTCATAAAAAAGGAATTGAACATGGAAATGCCATTCACTTTCTGTCAATTGATGTATAAAACCAGCATAATTAAGGACAATGGCATTAAATTCAATCCTGATTTGGTATATGGTGAGGACATAGATTTTGCACTCCGGGCTCTGATATACGGTGATGAGGTGACAATCAGCAATGAGGCAACCTATTATTACCTTCAACATCCGCAATCAGCCATTAACACTTCAGAATTCAGACGTTTTGAGGTAATCGAGATTTTTGAAGGAATTGCTGATTTTTATAAAAGTAAAGGAAGGGATGATTTGGCAAATCTGGTCATTACCTCAAGGATTCCAAAGGCAATATTTGGAAACATGAACTACTTCTTCTATAACGGCTATGATTTTGACAGGGTATTGAATAAGATGAAGGAATTGGATTTGCTTACAAAACTTTCAAGATATGAGGGTGACAGCAAATTCAAATCAAAAATAAGATTATTCTTATTAAGTCCAAAAATATATTATAAAACATGGAAAAAACTAAAAAATTCGATTGATTAAGATGAAGGTTTCTGTTGTTACACCAAACTATAATGGGGAAAGGTTCCTGAAGGCATTTTTTGAATCCCTCAACAATGATTCAGAATTGATTGATGAGGTTATAATAGTAGATAATGGATCAGATGACGGAAGTAAAGACTACATCAGGACAAATTCCTTTAATTTTTCAGTTAAAATAATTGAAAATTCCAAAAATCTGGGCTTTGCTCCTGCGGTTAATCAGGGAATTCTAGAAGCCCGCAACGAATATATCTTTAGTTTGAATAATGATACTGAAATTAAAAAGGGTTCAATCAGGGCATTGGTTGATTTGATATCATCTGATGATGAAATATTTTCCGTTCAGGCCAAAATGCTGCAGTATAACAACAAGGAACTGGTGGATGATGTAGGTGATGAGTACAATATTCTTGCCTGGACCAAAAAGACGGGGGAAAATCACAATTCCAATGAATTTACCCAGGTAAGGGAAATATTTTCCTCATGTGCCGGTGCTGCAATGTATAAGAAATCACTATTGACAGAAATTGGAATGTTCGATGCCAATTATTTCGCCTATATGGAGGATGTGGACCTAGCTATTCGTTCCAGAATCTATGGATATAAGAATCTTCTCTGTCCTGATGCTGTTGTTTATCATATAGGTTCTGCAACATCCGGAAGCAGGCACAATGATTTCAAGGTTCGCCTTGCTGCAAGAAACAATGTATGGACGATTTACAAGAACCTGCCAATACCAATGAAGATTGTCAACTTCATATTCCTATTTTTAGGATTTTTAATCAAATATGTATTTTTTGTCAAAAAGGGATTCGGTTCAACATATCTGTCCGGTTTAAGGGAAGGGCTGTCCACAAGAAACAAAATAGACAAGGTCAAGTTCCGGGCAGGCAATACAAAAAACTATTTTAAAATCGAATACAGATTAATAATTAACACATTAAAATTTTTGAAAAAATAATCAGTGAGTTTTATGGACCTTTCAGTTGTTATTGTAAACTATCAGACTTTTGAGTTAACAAAAAATACTATTGACTCAATTTTGGAATATGATTATCCATTTTCATATGAGATATTTGTTGTGGACAACGCATCCGGCGATGATAGTTTGAAAAGGTTGCAGGACTATTTTGGCGATAAGGTAAGGTTCATCGCTTCAAAGGAAAATAACGGTTTTGCAGCAGGAAACAATCAGGCCTTAAGAGAGGCTACCGGCAGATATCAGCTTCTTTTAAACTCAGATACTATCGTTTGGCAGCACACATTGGAAAACATTTATGATTACATGCAAAAAAATCCCGATGTCGGTGCATGCGGTTGCCGGGTCCTTTTGGAGGATGGTGATCTTGACAAGGCATGCAAAAGGTCTTTTCCAAATGTTAAAAACTCATTTTTCAGACTGTTTCATATTCCGACCAAAAGCAAGGACGATAACTATAACCTGACAGACCTTCCGGATGATGGAGTTTATGAAATTGACTGTCTTACCGGTGCGTTCATGTTCATGAGAAAGGAAGCCCTGGACCAGGTGGGTTTTCTTGACGAGACTTTTTTCATGTATGGCGAGGACATTGACCTTTGCTACCGCATAAAGAGGGGAGGCTGGAAGATAGTTTATTATGGGGAGTCCAAAATCACTCACCTCAAGGGTGCCAGCAGCAAAAAACAAAAGTCCAAGCTAATATATGAGTTTTACCGTGCAATGTATATCTACTATAAAAAGCACCATGCATCAGAGTCACTTTTTATCGTAAACTGGGTTGTCTATTTGGGCATTGCCCTTTTGTGTTGCTTAAAACTATTTTTGAATATCTTCAAAAAGAAAAGTTAATTAATGTAATAACTATAATATATATAACAATACTAGATTTTTTTGGTAGTTATTATGATAAAGGAAAATCAAAAGGCACTAAACATAATGTTGGTTTTAATTGATGTATTGGTGATAATCTTATCACTGGTATGTTCATTCTTGTTAAGGTTTAAAACCACATTGTTCGGTCCAATTGGAGGGCATTTAGGCTTATCAAGCTATTTACTGTTTTTAGTGCTGGCTGTTATTCCTGTTTATCTGATTTTATATTTTGCATTTGGTTTGTATAAGCCTCGCAGGACATATAAGAATATATTTTCGGAAGCCACTCAGATTATAAAAGTGAATATCCTTGCATTCTTTATTCTGGTTTCAATTTTATTTATCATAAATCAGCCTAACTTTTCAAGGATTATGCTATTTTTACTGGGAATAATAGGTGCATTCTTTGGAATTATTGAAAGATTTATTATAAGAAGCTTTTTAAGGAATTTAAGAGTAAACAATAAGAATCTAAAGCATATTCTTATAGTTGGGGACAATGAGTTGGCGTTCTCATTTGCACGCAAGATTCATGAAAATCCATATCTCGGATTTGTAGTCAGCGGATTTTTGGGAAGGTCAGAGCATGTCGGTAGTGAAATTGAAGGATGCAAAGTAATCGGTGCATTTAATGATTTCGACCATGTCCTTGAAAATAATAATTTCGACAGAGTAGTTTTGGCTATTCCATTAAAATATTATTATAAGATTAATGAACTTGTGGAGAGCTGTGAAAAGGTGGGAATCAAGGCGGAAATCATTCCCGACTACATCAGATATTTCCCGGCTCAACCGTCTGTAGACATGATTGAAGACATTCCGATAATCAATATCAGGTATGTTCCGCTTGATGATGACTTCAATAAATTCTTGAAATATACTTCAGATTATATAATATCAATAATAGCAATTATTATAACATCACCAATTATGATTATTACAGCCATTGCTATTAAGCTAACATCTCCCGGCCCAATTATATTTAAGCAGGAAAGAATGGGGCACAACGGTGAAATCTTTGAGATGTATAAGTTCCGTAGTATGAAAGTCCAGGATCCAAACGAAGAGAAGTCCGAATGGACTACAAAGGATGATCCAAGAAAAACAAAGGTCGGTGAGATTATAAGAAAAACTAGTATTGATGAATTGCCACAGTTTTTCAATGTATTGAAAGGAGACATGAGTGTTGTCGGTCCTAGACCGGAAAGGCCTTACTTTGTTGACCAGTTCAAAGAGACAATTCCAAAATATATGGTAAAGCATCAGGTCAGGCCGGGCTTGACCGGTTGGGCTCAAATCCATGGTTGCCGTGGTGACACTTCAATCAAGAAACGTATAGAATATGATATTGAATACGTAGAAAACTGGCACATGGGTTTGGACTTGGGTATAATGATTAAAACCACATTGAAGAAAAATCCTAATGCATATTAGCACTTTTGTGCAAAATCACACCTGTGCACTTTGGTAATTTTTATATTAAATTTTTTTATAATAAAGTATTGAGTAGTTTTCAAATGCTCTCTCTCTAACTTTATATACACAGTGAATATAAAATTATAATTAACTTTTCTATGAGGGGTTTGGTATGCAAGAAATTATTTTACAAGAATATGAAAAAGTAAAAGATAAACTTTCTGAAGAAGAGTTCTTAGAAGAAATCGAACGAATCAAAGCTGATAATGATGGAATCGATTTCATTGATGATTACGGCGCTGCTCAAATGGTAGTGCAAAATCATAATGGTGTTGACACATCTATACTTGATACAAAAGAAAAGGAATCCTCAACCATGATGACTGAAGATTTAAAAGAAAGATACGATAAAGTTAAAGATCAAATTTCCGAAGAAGAATTCTTTTCAAGAATGGAGAAATTTAGACAACAAGAAGAACACAATCCATTTATGACCGATGTGAGTCTGGCGGATATGGTAGTTGGTGAACTGGTTACAGAAGAACCTGAAGTTCTATCCGAAAAACCTGAATTTGCTGTAGATACCATTGATAAACTCGAAGCAGGCAGTAAGGATGTCACAATTGCAGGAAGGGTAACATCAATTTCCAATCCAAGATCATTTAAAACACGCAAAGGTCAAGATGGGGAAGTCTGTAATGTAGAACTTAAAGATAACACCGGTACTATAAGGGCAGTATTTTGGACACAGAACATCAAACTGCTAAAAAATATGAAAGTCAATGAAGGAGATATCATTCAAATTAAGAATGTTGATATCAAGGAAGGATACACCGGCCTTGAAGCTAATCTAAGACCAAGGTCAACTCTTGTTCATTTGGAAGAAGATTCAACTAAATATCCTTCATATGAAGAAGAGATTACCAAAATCGCCGATATCGAACCGGAAACTAAAGTCAATATTATTGCAAGAATCCTTAGAATTCCAACCATCAGAAGTTATGAAAAAAATGGAAAAGAAGGAAAAGTTGCATCATTGGAATTGCAGGATGAATCAGGACACATTTCATACACTTTATGGAACAAAAATGTGGAATTAATTGAAGATTTAAAATTAGAGGATGGAGACACAGTTAAAATTCTTCAAGCTCAAGCACGCCAAAGACCAAACAGGGACGGTGAAAACGAAATCTCACTTACCCATTGGGATGGAAGAATTATTAAAGGCGACTTTGATGTTCCTGAAATTGAGCAAGAATTCACTCCTATTGCAGATTTAAGTGAACAGAGAGATGTTTCAATCATAGGGGTAGTTTCAAGACTCCAGGATATTAAAGTGTTCACAAGAAAAACCGATAATACTGAAGGAAAATTAAGAAACTTTGATGTCAGAGACCAAACCGGTGAAATAAGAGTTACAGTTTGGGGAGATGACACCAGCATTCCAATCAACAAAGGTGATTTCATTAAAGTCATTGGTGGAGATGTACGCTTTGACGAATACACTCAAAGCCAATACTCAATGAATACCAACTTCAATACTCAGATTACCCTTAATCCTGAAAACTTATCACTTGAACAAATTGATGAATTGGAAGCAATCAGAAATGAGTTGCATCCTGTTCCTGTTGGACAGATCCAATTTGACTTTGATGAGGATGGAGTTGAAATCGATATTCAAGGAAGAATTCTCTCTCTCGAAGATAAAAGGGAATTCCAAAGAGATGACGGTACTGCAGGAGTTGTACGTTCAGCACTCTTTGCTGATGAATCCGGAAAAGTCAGATTATCCTTCTGGAATGAAAAGGCTGAAGGGGACTATGAAGTAGGTGAAGCATACAGGATTGAAAACGCTAGAACCAGACTTGGAATGTATAGTGTTGACTTAAACATAGGAGGCGGTTCTAGAATCATCAGATTATCTGAAGAACAAGCATCTGCATTGTTTATACCTCAATTAGCTACACTTGAAAAAGCGATTTACGAATTCAAAAAAATCGAAGACCTTGACGAAGACGAGCAAGATACAATCATTGTCGGTAGAATCTTTGAAATAAGTGAAACCCGCCATTTCGACAGAGACAATGGAGATACCGGATCTGTTAGAAATATAGAAATCGCCGATGATACCGGCTCTATTAGGGTTGCATTATGGGATAAAGATACCGAAAGAGAATTTGAAATCGGTCAAGCAGTCAAATTGCAAAATCCTCGTTTAACATTGGATATGGACAATCGCCTTCAAGCTACCGTATCTGGTGGTACAACAATATTGGAACCTGATGAAAAAGAATTAGCAGATTTACCTTCACAAGATGAATTAATGGAATCAATATTTGCTCCAAAAACTATTGAATCCTTACTCGAAGATGACACTAATGTTCACATAACTGCTAGAATTAAAGAAGTTGCAACTGATAGGTTTTTACTCAAAAAATGTCCAAATTGTCATGAAAATGTTGAAGAGTCTGAAGATGAGTTCATTTGTGATAATTGTGGTCATGTATTCGATGAACCTGAATACACTCTCATGATTCCAACAAGAGTTGAAGATGACACTGGAGATATTTCAGTTACTTTCTTTGGTAATTTAGCAGAAGAACTTATAGAAATGGACAAAGAGGAAATAATTTCTCTTATAGATGATGGTTACGGAATTGAAGAAAAACTTCAAGACTTAGAAGGAATGACTATTGAAATTATTGCTAATGTTAGTTTTAATGAATATAGTGAAGAAAATAGGTTAAGCCCTAAAAAACTCTTAAAAAAATACTTTTAAAAAACAAATAGAAAGGAATGATTATTATGGTTGAATTAAGTGATTTACCAGGTGTTGGAGAAAAAACAGCAGAAAAATTAAAAGATGCAGGTTTCGCTGATATGATGAGATTAGCAACCGCTACTCCTAAGGAATTATCAGTAAAAGCTGAAATTGGTGAGGGTGTTGCTGAAAAAGTTATTGAAGCTGCTCGTAGAGCTGAAAACATTACTTTTGAAACTGCTCTTGAAGTTGACGAAAGAAGGAAAGATGTTGGACACATCACTGTAGGAAGCCAAGAATTCAATGATTTAATCGGTGGAGGTATTGAAACCCAATCCATTACAGAAGTATTCGGTGAATTCGGATCAGGTAAAAGTCAAATTTCCCATGAACTGGCTGTAACCGTTCAATTACCAGAAGAACTCGGTGGTCTTGACGGGGAATGTGTATTTGTCGATACTGAAAACACTTTCCGTCCAGAAAGGGTAAGACAAATTGCTGAAGGATTTGAATTAGACACTGAAGAAGTTTTAAGCAGAATCCATGTTGCACGTGCATTTAACTCCGCTCACCAAATCCTGATGGTTGATAAAATCAACGAACTCATTCAAAGTGGAGCTAATGTTAAATTGGTCATTGTGGATTCATTAATGGCTCACTTCAGAGCTGAATATGTTGGAAGGGAATCATTAGCTGTAAGACAGCAAAAATTAAACCAACATTTACATTCACTTCAACAAATTGCTAACACTTACAATGTTGCAGTATTTTTAACCAACCAGGTACAAGCTAAACCAGATTCCTTCTTTGGAAGTCCTACCAAAGCTATTGGTGGACACGTTTTAGGTCACGCTTCAACTTACAGAATCTGGCTTAAAAAAGGTTTGGCCGGTAAAAGAATCGCACGTTTAGTGGATTCCCCTCATTTACCTGAAGGTGAATGTGTATTTAAAATTACTAGCGAAGGTATCGTTAGCTAATTTTATTTTCTTTTTTTTCATAACTTTTTTATACTATTATTTATTAATATTATTATATGAATGAAATTGCTATTACTATTTTATCAATCATAATAATGATTGGTCTCGGATATTTCCTTAAAAGAATCGATTTTTTAAGCGAGAAGGATATTGATCCGTTTAATAGGATAGTAATGTACATTTTAATGCCCTGCATGATATTTCATGCATTGTTCACTGCCGATTTATCGTATCTGTCAAAATTGGGAATATTGCCATTTATTATTTTGGCATCCTCCATGGTAACAGGTATTGTATCCTATTTTATTTTAAGGCAATTTAAATTGGATGATATTACCTTATGGAGTGTACTGGTTACTGTAATGATTGCCAACACTGCTTTTATGGGTTATCCTGTAACTTTAGGTATTTTTGGCCAGGAAGGATTTTTAAGGGCAATCTTTTGTGATATTGCTACTTTATGTATCTTTTTAATTTTATCTTTCATATTGATTTTAAAGTTCGGAGGTACCGTAAAGACCGCCGTTAGAAAGATTACTTTTTTCCCGCCGTTGTGGGCGGTAATCTTGGGATTAACCTTTAACTTTTTAAACATACCAATAGGGCCGGTAATAGACAATACCATTAATTATCTGGGTCAGGGGGCAATTCCTTTAATCATGATTGCCTTGGGTCTGTCCATTGACTTTTCAGCAATTAAAAGAAGTAAGAACATGATTGCATTTACTTCAGTCATGAAACTGCTTTTCTTCCCATGCATTGCCTTTTTGGTTGCAACTCAACTGGGTCTGGTAGATCTTCAGTTCAAAATTTCCATTATTGAGGCCGCAATGCCATCAGGGATGATGTCCCTCTTGCTTGCAATTACCTATAAACTTGACTATGAAATGACTTCGGATTGCATATTGATCAACACTGTAATCTCTTTGATTACACTTCCGGCAATAATCATGATAATTTAATAAAAAATTAAGAATTTATTCTAACCTAAATTTATTATTTTATCAAAAAATAATGGTTATCCTTTATTTGATTAAAAAATAAAGGTATAGTTTTTATTTTTGAATTAAAGCTATTTTTAAAGAGATTTCCATTCATCATATATAAACTTTACTCCAAGCTTTTTATAGATAGCTTTATATATGTGTATTCACTACATATGTATATCTAATACTATGTAAAAATTTTTACAACTATTTTTAAATTGCAATTTTTTATATATATTAGATATTTTTCACGACTTGTACAAGGTGAATTAATATGGCAGAAGAAATAAATAATAACGAAGAATTAAGGATAGGTGTTTACGTCTGTCACTGTGGTGTAAACGTTGGAGGAGTAGTAGACTGTCCTAGCGTAGCTGAGTATGCTAAGTCTTTACCTGGCGTTGTCCACGCAACAGACTACAAATACATGTGTTCAGACCCTGGTCAAGCAATGATCCAAGAAGATATCAAAGAGAAAAACTTAAACAGAATTGTTGTAGCAGCATGTTCCCCTCGTCTTCACGAACCTACTTTCCGTAGATGTGTAGAAGAAGCTGGATTAAACAAATTCTTATTTGAATTTGCTAACTTAAGGGAACAAGACTCCTGGGTACACATGAACGAACCTGAAGCAGCTACCGAAAAAGCAAAAGACTTAACCCGTATGGCAGTTGCAAAAGCTAGATTACTCGAACCATTAGAAGCTACCAAAGTAGCAGTAGATAACAAAGCTTTAGTTATCGGTGGTGGAGTAGCTGGTATCCAAACCGCTTTAGATTTAGGTGACATGGGCTTCAAAACCTACATGGTAGAAAGAAACCCAACCATTGGTGGACGTATGGGACAATTAGATAAAACATTCCCTACTCTCGACTGTTCAATGTGTATTTTAGCACCTAAAATGGTAGACTGTTCCAAACACGAAAACATCGAATTAATCTCTTACGCAGAAGTAACTGAAGTAGACGGATACATCGGAAACTTCAAAGTAACTGTAGAGAAAAAAGCTAGATACGTAGATGAAGATTTATGTACTGGATGTGGAGCTTGTCAAGAAGCTTGTCCTATCGAAATACCTAACTACTACGACGAAGGTGTAGGTATGGTAAAAGCTGCTTACATTCCATTCCCTCAAGCTGTACCATTATGTGCAACCATCGATAAAGATTACTGTATCGAATGTAACTTATGTGTACAAGCATGTGGACCAGACGCAATCGACCACAACCAACAACCTACCAAAATTGAATTAGAAGTTGGTACTATCGTTGCAGCAATCGGTTACGACCCATTCGATCCTTCCGGAATTTACCAATACGGATACGGACGTTTCTCAAACGTTATTACCGCTATGGAAATTGAAAGGATGATTAACGCATCAGGTCCTACTGGTGGTCACGTAATCAAACCTTCCGACGGTATCGAACCTAAACGTGTTGCATTCATCCACTGTGTAGGTTCCAGAGATGAACAAATCGGTAAACCATACTGTTCCAGAGTATGTTGTATGTACTCCATGAAAAACGCTCAATTATGTATTGACCACGAACCTGACACCGAAGTAACTTGTTACTACATGGATATCCGTTCATTCGGTAAAGGTTACGAAGAGTTCTACAAAACATCTCAAGAAAAATACGGTATCGAATTCATCAGAGGTAAACCAGCACAAATCTTCGAAAACGATGATTTAACCTTAACTATCAGAGCAGAAGATACTTTACTCGGTAAAGTAACTGAATACACTTACGACTTAGTTGTATTAAGCGTAGGTCTCGAACACTCCGCAGGATCTGACGAACTCAGACAAACTCTCGGTTTATCCAGATCTGCAGACGGATTCTACATGGAAGCTCACCCTAAACTCAGACCTGTTGACACCTTAACTGACGGTGTTTACATTGCTGGTGTAGCACAAGGTCCTAAAGATATTCCTGACTCCGTAGCACAAGGTTCAGCTGCAGCATCCAGAGCAGCAATCCCAATGGCTAAAGGAGAAGTAGAAATCGAACCTATTATTGCATCCAACGACGAAACCGTTTGTGGAGCATGCCAAGTATGTGTTGAATTATGTCCATACGGTGCTATTGCTATCGCAACCGGTGTAGGTGGAAAAGAATTTGCACAAATTAACACCGCATTATGTAAAGGATGTGGTACTTGTGTAGGTGCATGTCCATCTGGTGCAATGAACCAACAACACTTCAAAACCGAGCAAATTATGGCACAAATCAGTGCTGCTCTTGAAGACATAGGTAAATAGATTTAGAGATTAATTTCTCTATTTCTCTTTTTTCTTTTTTTTAACAGATTTTTTTTGAAAACTTTTAAATAGTATTCTTTCATGATATAATAATGTTACATAACTATTGTTATATGGTGAAACCCTGATGAAATACAATCCGAAAATACTTCTCTACATTTTGATGCTTTCTACTATGGGCATAAACACTCCATTGAGCATCATTGGAATAATTTCTCAAATTTCCGAGTATTTCAACACATCAATAGCAATGTCCGGACTGTATGTAAGTTCATTCACCTTCACTATTGCCGTTTCAGGCCTCTTTATACCGATTCTTTTTTCAAAATATGAACGAAAGCGAACATTCATCACAATACTCGGCATTTTTGCCCTGTCAAACATTGTAATTATATTCACAAAAAGCATTTACACAGCATCCTTTTTCAGGATACTTTCAGCGGTTTTCTATCCCGCATTCATTTCCATCGCACTGACTTTCTGTGAGGAGATCGCCCCCGACGGCCAAAAGCAGGACTATATCACCAAGATACTTTTGGGAATTTCTGTAGGAAGCATAATCGGCCTTCCGATAACAACAGGACTTGGAACAATATTCGGCTATCAGGTGGCCATGGCCTGGATTTTTGCGATTAACTTTTTGACACTGGTGCTAATTGCAATATTCTTCCCAAGAATTCCCGGAAGAGCGAAAAGCTATGAAAAGCCAGTATCAAGTCTGATTACAAAGGAATTCATAATAGCCACCGTCGGTATCATAATGATGCCTATCGGGGCAAGCATAGTCTATAACTACATGCCGTATTTTCTGCAGAGCGTAAGTCACATATACACATATAAGCTAAGCATATTCCTTTTCATTTACGGAATATTTTCCATTTTCGGAACATGGCTCGGTGGAAAACTGATAGTTTTCAAAGACAAGGCAACACTTTTAATCTTTCAGATAGTATGTGCGATGGTATTCGTTGGTCTCTACTTCTTTGCAGACTATCTGATTTTTGTTGTGGTATTGATGCTGATATTCGGTATTCTTGATGGTATGGGATATAATCTCATACAGTACATTGAAACATCTGCATTACCTGAAAGTCCCGAACTTGCAAATGGGGTATTTTTAAGTGTACTGAATGGCGGAATTGCCATGGGCATTGCAATCGGAGGATTTTTGGTAGATGGATTTGGAATCATGTCCATATTCGTTTTTGGAATGATCTTTCTTTTGATTGCATTTGTTTTGCTGTATTATGTCATTAACATAATGAAAATAGATTTAAAATACAATTAAAAATAAAAAAAGTATAGATGTGGTTAAACATCTATTTTAAAACCTTTGAAGTTTTTTTAACTACTTTATTTGAATAGCTGACCTGATATTTTACTTTTTTACCAGCTTTGAGTTTTTTCAGAACTGATTTTTTAAGGGTAAGTTTTGCAACACCTTTGGAGTTTGTCTTTGCCTTATATGTTTTATCATTGAACTTAAAGACTATCCATTTGGATTTTGCAGCTTTTCCATTGATTTTCAGGGTCGCCTTTAAAGTAATTTTTTTTGCGGATTTCTTGACCTTCACTTTTGAAAGAGATAAAGAAATCTTTTTAGCGCTTGTTTTTCCGGATTCTTTTTTGACAGCATTGCTTGAAGGATTGGTTTTGTCACTAACAGATGTGTTCACAGAAGGCTGAATCTCTTTTGAGGCATTGCTTCCATTAACTTCAGCAGTTTTTTCTTTAACTGTAATGTTAAGTGTTTTCATGAAATAAATAGAGAAAACGTGATTAACTGAATGTATTACAATCTTGTGATCGCCCAAACTTAATTCAGGAATGGCAATATCCATAACATCTGTAAAAATATAATTGTCCAAAACTCTTTGCCCGTCTACTTCAACATAGACAGCAACCCTTTCAAAATAGTCATTTGTTACCCTAATCTGTGCGGTTTGACCTTCCTTAATCTCACTTGTAGCATTTACTTTTATATGTGGAGTACTATTGGTGGAGAAACAATAGAAGTGTGTGGATTGTGATCTTCTTCCATTAAATTCAAGTACGAATCTTGGCTGACCGTCAAATTTTGGCATTTTGATGGTTGCAGTTCCGTTTTCAACATGTGCAAGAGCAATAAACTCATGCTCCACATGATAAGGATTATCATTATAGTCTGTAATATCCTTTAAAAGTGTCAATGTGCCCTGTTCAAATCTTGGAACTTTAACAGTAACATATGCATCTTCATTGTCAATGATTGTTGTTGGATAATCAAATTCGGGTCTTACAAAGACAGATGTAACTATCTGTGATGAAGGATGGTAATTGTCTCCCGGATAATATGCAACAACTTCATTTTCTCCTAGGTTAAATTCATCAAAACTTATTTTTGTAGATCTTAGTGTATCTAACTGGATATAATCATAGGATTTATTATTCATTCTGATATTCACTATTCCAGTTGCATGTTCTGGCAAGTAGAATTCAAATGTAAATTCATCAGCAAGATAAGGTTTATAATAATTCATAAAAAATGGGTAAGTAAAATTAATCATTTTTGTGATGCTGAACTTATCATAATAACCTCCACTATATGTATAGGTTACATTATGCATGCCAAATTTTGGCAAATTTGACAAATCTCCGGTATCAATATACTGATATCGACTAACCTTTTGATTGTAGACTTCCTCGCCATTTATTGAAATTGACAGGTTGCCTAAATTGTTACTGTTATAAATATATCCTATGCTCGCCACATCGTAATATCTATTGTCATCCATATAAACGGTATCATGTAAAGTGAGATAGTATTCTAGTGACTGACCAGATAACTTGTCTTCTTCATTGGATGCAGATAAGACTTCATCATCCGCAGCACTGGAAGACAAAACATCCTCATCAGTTGGGATTTCCTCAACAGCCTTATCGGACAGGTCCTCATCATCAGCCTCTTGTGATACAACATCATCGTTTTCAGCTAAATTTGAGGATGAAATTTCACTTTCAGTGATGTTCAATTCACTGTCTGCACCGGCAACGACACCGATGGAAAAAATAAGTAAGATTAAGGATATGATTAAAAGTTTTTTCATTTTAAATCCCCCTTAATCCCTTTTGCGCAATACTGGCACAATCAAAACAGAAAGCATTATAAATAAGATGAATAATGGATTTCCTGTAGCTTTGCCAATATCTGCTTCTTTCACTGTTTTTTCTTCAACACTTTTATCTGGAGTTTTGTTCTGATCTGTGCTAGGATTAGGTCCTCTTGCATGATCCTTGAAATTCGGGGTTTCATTTTTCAAATCTGTTTTATTAGAACTATTCGTGTCGTTGTTTGTTTCATTAGTTGTTTCGTTTGGAATAATTCTATTTGTTATGTTCCAGAACACTTTCAAACCTCCATCAAGAGGGCATGTGAAATTCCTGACGAAAATTGCGGATATAAATTCAACATTATCCTGAATATTGATTTCACGGACAACATACTCGTGGGTGTCTCCTAAAAACCAATACTTGTCGCCATTACTGTTCACTCTTTGAGTGGCGGAATCGAAAGTTAAGTTTTTAAAAACATGTCTCCAATTATTTTCTTTAGTCAGTTTAGCAGTTTGAACTATTGTGTATGAAACCAATTTGCCTGATGGGTCAGGTAAAAACACTATGGTTCCTACGGTTTCATCAAAAATAGGTTCATCTGGTGAACTTTTCCATTTTGGTGGACATAATGAGTCTACAACTACCTTATGCAGCAATTGAATTTCAACATAGGTAATGTTTCCTGAATCTCCACCTTCCCATATTTTATTAACAATTACGGATGAATTAAAATCACAGCCGCAAGTCTGGTCTTCGGCATTTAAAATTGATTCGTCATCAGAATTAGAGCTTAACAGGGGTTCATGTTCTAAAGATTCGCTTTCTGTTATAGAATATGCGTTTGAAGACAATTTTTCTTCAGCATTGTCAAGATTAGTAGTTTCTGTTGGAGTTTCATAAGCACTTACTGTACTCGTCTCCGTTATATTTTCACCTGCACTAACTGCTCCCAGTGTGAGTACAAGGCCAATAAGTAAAATGCTTATATACATTATCGATCTTGTTTTCATATTTTCACCGTCTAATTTTTCCTAAACAGTTATCACCTGATTTTTAATATTTAATTAATCAATTGATCTTATTTAGTTTAAATAACAGGCTTTGATAAAATCATTAAAACCTGTCTAAACAATCATTTGTTGCAAAATATATGTTTCATTATGTAACAAATTTCTTGTTATAATTAGTATAATATTTTTAATAATATATAAAGGTTATTTCCAAATAAAAAAAGGCTCTTTCAAAAACTTGTGTGATTTTTTTCTTTTTCATTTTTTATGTTCCAATGATTTAGTTTTAGCATGAATCTTGTTAAAAGTCCTTGTTCTATT